>NZ_JBLRWZ010000007.1:0-79546 GCF_047920995.1 Aliidiomarina sp. | reverse complement strand
AACCGCAATTTTCCCGCGTAAACCACGCCAATAATGAATGATAACAATGCTACCGAAGCTTAGCCATGCCGCAAGCGAAAATATGGTTTTGTGCAGTTGGCCACGGGCAAATAAATCATCGAGGTAAATAAAACCTACGATAATTGCGAGCGTAAGTAATATGAAACCGCTAGTGAGTAGGCGGAAGAAATATTGTTCCACCGACATCAATGAAGGAATTCGTTCGGAAACAACTTTTGCGTTGTGGGTTTTTAGGAGCCGATTCACATACAGCAGCTGTAAGCCATAGAGCGCCGCTAAGGTAAGTACACTAGAAGCTATAAGCGCTAAGCTAATATGCGTTGCAAACATTGGGCTCATAAAGAATGGCCGGCCTACCTCTGCAGGTACCAAGGTAACCAACATGAGGCTGAGTGCAGCCAATGCATAAATTGCTGGGCGCAAAAGCATGCTGGCGGGATGATCGCCGCGGGCGGTGTTTAGTGCGCTAATTAACCATGTAATAATGGTTAGTGTGGTGAATAGATTAATTGTTACAAATGTGGTTTCGGTAAAGATATTGGCTAACACCATAAGGTGCGTTACTAGGGCGGTTACTGAAAGTAACCGAGTACGCATGCGCATTGAACCAGGCGCACCGATACGCTGGCTTAATAAAAGCGCTGCGATGAGATAAGCGAAGATGCTTAATAGGGTTACAGCTGTTAGCATCGGTTCTGAATCCTTGTTGGCTCGTGGTGTTAACTTTGATTATTTTCGTTAAATTATACAAATAATTATGAAGTATAAGCTTGTGAATCGCCAAACCCAACCTCATTCCGTTATAATACCCGAAACTCGGCTTACAGGAAGATAAGATGTTTGCAAACCTGAGCGATCGATTATCGCAGAGCCTACGCAATATCAGCGGGCGTGGGCGGCTTACAGAAGATAATATTAAAGATACCCTGCGTGAAGTGCGGATGGCCTTGCTTGAGGCTGATGTGGCGTTGCCGGTAGTAAAAGAATTTATTAGCAAAGTAAAAGAACGGGCACTGGGGGTTGAGGTAAATAAAAACCTGAATCCAGGCCAAGTATTCGTGAAAATTGTGCAGGCCGAGCTGGAAGCAGCGATGGGCGAAGCGAATACGCCGCTTAACTTAGCTACCCAGCCACCTGCTGTAATGATGATGGCAGGCTTACAGGGCGCTGGTAAAACTACCAGTGTGGGTAAGTTGGCGCGTTTCTTAAAAGAGAAGCACAAGAAAAAAGTATTAGTAGTAAGTGCCGATGTGTACCGGCCAGCGGCAATAGCGCAGCTAGAGCGTTTGGCGGCTGAAGTTGAGGTAGAATTCTTCCCTTCGAACATCGAGCAAAAGCCAGTAGCCATTGCCACTGCTGCTATCGATTATGCGCGCAAGAAATTTATTGATGTGGTGTTGGTGGATACCGCGGGTCGGTTAGCGATTGATGAAGCCATGATGGCGGAAATTAAAGCGCTACATGCCGCGATTAAGCCGATAGAAACACTCTTTGTAGTAGATGCCATGACCGGGCAAGATGCGGCCAACACGGCGCGCGCGTTCGGTGAAGCGCTGCCATTAACTGGGGTAATCTTAACCAAAGTAGATGGTGATGCTCGCGGTGGTGCGGCGTTATCGATACGCCATATTACTGGCCAGCCAATTAAATTTTTGGGTGTGGGCGAAAAGAATGATGCGTTAGAACCATTCCATCCGGATCGTATTGCCTCGCGTATTTTAGGCATGGGCGATGTACTTTCCCTGATTGAGCAGGTGGAATCGAAGGTAGATCGGGAGAAAGCCGAAAAAGTTGCTAGTAAGGTAATGAAAAGCGGCAAGTTTAGCCTAGAAGATTTCCGTGATCAGTTGCAACAAATGCGCAGTATGGGCGGTATGATGGGGCTAATGGATAAGCTACCAGGCATGGGGCAAATGGCCGGTAAGATGCAAGGCCAAATGGACGATAAAGTAACCGTGCGTATGGAAGCGATTATTAATTCCATGACCCGGCAAGAACGTGAGCACCCGGATATCATTAAGGGTTCGCGGAAGCGCAGAATTGCAGCAGGCTCGGGTGTGCAAGTACAAGATGTAAACCGCATGCTGAAGCAATTTACGCAAATGCAAAAAATGATGAAAAAGATGAAAGGCGGCGGAATGGCGAAGATGATGCGCCAAATGGGTGGCAAAATGCCACCTGGAATGTTCCCTGGTCGTTAACAAAAGCAATGTTAAGAGTGGAAATACACAGTATTACTTACCCTTAGCAGCCAGTTTTACTTGCGTTTGCGCTGGAAATCCGTAGAATATTGCAGCCTCCCTAGCCTCGTGTTAGGGAGGCTTCTTTAACATTTGCAAACATTGACAAAGATAGGATAACGGTAATGGTAACCATTCGATTACAACGGGGTGGCGCTAAAAAGCGTCCATTCTACCAAATGGTAGTTACCGACAGCCGAAACGCTCGTGATGGGCGTTTCATTGAAAATGTCGGTTTCTTTAACCCGGTAGCTCGTGGCCAGGAAGAAAAAATACGTGTAGACCTAAACCGTGTTGAACACTGGGTAGGTCAAGGCGCGCAACTTTCTGATCGCGTAGCTAAGTTGATCAAAGACGCGCGTAAAGCGGCTTAATCAGCAAACGGATATACGAATATGAGTGATACTCAAGCTATGCAAAAAGAACAAACTCAAGCTAATGAAAATGTGGTAATCGGCACTATTGGTGCAGTTTACGGCATCAAAGGCTGGGTGCGAATTAATGCATACACCGAGAATCAAGAAGGCATATTCGATTACAGCCCGTGGCTGATTGGCCACAATGGGCAGTGGCGCGAGATCGAAGTTAGCCAATGGCGTTGGCATAACAAAGATCTGGTAGCACGATTGGCGGATATTCAAGATCGGGAAGTTGCTCAGCAGCTAACCGGCCTCGAAATCGCCGTTCCGGCAGAACAATTGCCGGAGCTTGCAGACGATGAATTTTATTGGCGTGATCTTGTAGGGCTGCGTGTTGTAAATAAAGAAAATTACGATATGGGCACTGTAAATCATCTGTTACCAACAGTTGCAAATGATGTACTGGTGGTAACCGCAAATAGTAACGATGGGTTTGGTAAACGCGAACGCCTGATTCCGTTCATACAATCACAATATATTGTGAGCGTTGATAAAGAAGCAGGCCGGATAACGGTAGATTGGCCAGCTGATTTCTAATGGCTGAACAGTTACACGTAGGGGTAGTAACCCTTTTTCCGGAAATGTTCAGTGCGATTACTGAATTTGGCGTAACTCGCCGCGCAGTTCAAGATGGGGTGTTAACCCTGAATACTTGGAATCCGCGGGATTATGCTACCGACCGTCATCGTACCGTGGATGATCGCCCTTATGGTGGTGGCCCCGGGATGTTAATGATGGTTGCTCCGCTGCGCGCCGCAATACGCGACGCAAAAGCAGGGGTAGAGGAAAAAGCAGGCGTAGTTCCAAAAGTGATTTATCTATCGCCGCAAGGCCGCAAGTTAGATCAGCAAGGAGTGAGCACGCTTTCTCAGCATTCAGCATACGTGTTGGTTGCTGGGCGTTACGAAGGCATAGATGAGCGTGTAATTGAAACCGATATTGATGAAGAGTGGTCGATTGGGGATTTTGTTCTCAGTGGCGGAGAGCTCCCAGCAATGGTATTGATTGATACGCTAGCGCGTGAAGTGCCTGGTGTTTTAGGACATAAAGATTCCGCTGGAGAAGATTCTTTTGCAGATGGATTATTGGATTGTCCGCATTACACTCGGCCAGAAGTTCTCGACGGCAAGCAGGTACCGTCTGTGTTACTTAGCGGTAACCACGCAGAAATTAGGCGGTGGCGGTTGCAACAGGCGCTTGGGCGCACGTGGCAGCGGCGACCAGAATTACTTAATAACCTAGCTCTGACTGACGAGCAGCAACAATTGTTAAATGCCTATATCGATAGTATCGAAAACAGCAAATAACAGTGTTCGGGTAGTATATTCTAGGTGGAGAAAATCATGGCAAAAGTAAACAAAAATATCATTAAGGTGCTCGAAGACGAGCAGCTTAAGCAAGACATCCCGGCGTTCGCTCCGGGTGACACTGTTATCGTCAATGTTAAAGTTAAAGAAGGTGAGCGTGAGCGGGTACAGGCCTTTGAAGGCGTTGTAATTCGTAAGCGTAACCGTGGCTTGCACAGTGCATTTACGGTTCGTAAAATCTCGAACGGTGAAGGCGTTGAGCGTACGTTCCAAACGCACAGCCCATTAATTGCTAGCGTTTCTGTTAAACGTCGCGGTGCTGTTCGTCGTGCGAAACTTTACTACCTACGCGAGCGTAGCGGTAAATCTGCACGTATCAAAGAGAAGCTCGGTTAAGCATCTATGCATGCTCCAAAAAGGCCCTTCGGGGCCTTTTTTTATGCCTAACTGCTAGGAATGCCTTCCGTGCTGTAGGGGCTTACACCACCGAACCGCTCGAGCACATCCATGTGGCGCTATGGCCACGCCATCCATGGCGTGGACATTTCGGTGGCGTAAGCCCCTACAGCACTCACGGCGTCCCTTGCAGTTAGGCACTGTGGCACCGAACCGTTCGAGTACATCCATACCGTGGTAGGGTGTCTGCTGCTGCGGAAACTAGAACAATACTCAGTTGCGTGAGTGGTGGGGGCTGCTCCTAATGCAGGGTGTCTGCCGCATGGATGCGGCAGCCAAGCCTACATGGATGTACTTGCGGCGTCCCTGCAAAGGAGCAGCCCCCAGCACGGAAGCGGCTCTCGATTCCCCGTTGATGTTCGCGGAAGACTCTGGATATTACGCAAGCCGCGCGGTAGTATCGAGGGAGTTGGAGAGGAGAGGTGGCGTGGATAAACGGTTACAGCAATTGCGCGAAGAAATTGATGCGGCAGATTCAGAGTTGGTGAATTTGTTAGCGCGGCGAATGGATATTTCGCGGCGGATAGGTGAAGTGAAGCAAGAGCTGGGGCAGCCGTTGTATGTGCCTGAGCGCGAGGCGGCGTTAATTGCTGCGCGGCGCAGTGAGGCTGAACAGCGCGGGCTTACCGGTGATTTAATTGAGGATGTGTTGCGCCGCACGATGCGCGAATCGTATCAGCGCCAGAAGCACCAAGGTTTTCGCCGCACGGGCGATAGTGAGCGGCCGATTGTAGTAGTGGGTGGTAAAGGGCAGCTGGGTTCGTTATTTGTGCGCTGGTTTGAGCTTTCCGGCTACACGGTAACCGTAATCGATGTTGATAACCTTGATGCGCTAGAGAAATCGGTAGAAAACGCTGCACTCGTATTAATTTCCGTGCCGATTGAACATACGGCAACGGTGATCAGTGAATTGCCTGAGTTACCGGATGATTGTGTACTGGCTGATTTAACATCAGTGAAGCAAGCTCCGTTAGGGTCGATGTTGGCGAATCATTCGGGAGCCGTTTTGGGTTTACACCCGATGTTTGGGCCAAATATTCCTACCTTTGCAAAACAAACGATTTTGGTAACGCCGGGCCGCGATGCGGTAGCGGCGCAATGGCTGTTGCGGCAGTTTGAAATTTGGGGTGCGCGGTTGCATGAATTGCCGGCGGAGCGCCATGATCAGGCGATGTCAGTGATTCAAGTAATGCGCCATTTATCCACCTTTGTGTATGGCTATCATTTGGCGCATGAAGATATAGACCTCGATGAGCTGTTGAGCCTAAGCTCGCCTATTTATCGGCTGGAGCTGATGATGGTAGGGCGGTTGTTTGCTCAGAACCCTGGGTTGTATGCCGATATTATTCTCTCGGATCACGATCAGCATCGAATGATTCGTCGTTATATTCAGCGGTTTACTAACTTGCTTGATGTATTGGAGCAAGAAGGGCGCGAGGGTTTTATTCGCGAATTTAACGCGGTAGCGCGCTGGTTTGGACCGCATGCGGGGCAGTTTTTGCAAGAATCGGTAGGGCTGTTACAACATGCGGATGATGTGAAGCGTTAAATTAGCCCATGTTGTTGCAATAATTGCTGCAACGCATCTGGCGCCACAGGCTTATGCAAGGTTTGATTCATGCCTGCTGCTCGGCACTGATCGAGATGGTTCGAGCTTTGGTGGCCGGTAAGGGCAATGATGGGGGTATCGGTGAATTCGTTCATTTCCCGGAGCTTTGCGCACACTTCAGCACCGGTTAAATCGTCCATTTCATAATCGAGAATGAGCAATTTAGGTTGTTCTTCGGTAGCCAGCGCTATGGCTTCGGTACCATTGGTAGCGGTAACAATCCGTAACGGAAATTGCGCGAGCATTGCTTTCAGTATTTCTAGGCTAATGAAATCATCATCAGCGATTAATATGGTATGCATAAACAAATCTTTGGTTAAAAGCTTAGTGCGCAGGTTGCCATGAGCGCTTGCCCAATGTCAATGCGCGGCAATTTATGCACTGCTTAATTAACCGAGCCACCAATATATGCAAACTAAATTAACGGCTAAAATGAGAAAACCAAAACCGCCGTGGATTTGTTTGGGGATACTGCTCGCTGTATTGGTAAGGCGTTTCTTACCAGTAATCATAGGCCCTACTAGGTTCTTCCGCAGCAGGGCATATACCAGAATTGCCACAATGTGCAGCGCGATTACGATCAGTAAGTAATCAAAGGCTTGTTTGTGATAAAACGTGAGCGCCCGCACAGTAGTATCGCTTACGGTACTCGCTAATGGGCCGCGAAAGTAGATAGCATCATCGGTGAACAGGCCGGTAATGGCTTGGGCAAGAAGCAGCCCCAACATTACTAACACCACAATAGCGCCGCCGGGATTATGGGTTAGATACTCTTTTTTTAATGGGTTGCGCAGATACATGAGAATGGCTTTGGGGCCGCGTACGAAACTGCTGAAGCGGCCGGGTTGGCTGCCGATTATGCCCCAAATAATGCGCGTAAGTACGAGTGCTAATACAAATAAACCAAGCTTGTGATGCACATCGATGAACTCGATAAAAATGCCGAACACTTCAATGTAATCAAGGTTTCCACCGGTGAACCAAAGGCCAATTAGCGCAAGCACTAATAGCCAATGAAACCCTCGAATAAAGCCATCCCACAACTTAATGACCATATTAGCACTCCTTGTTTTACTTACGTATATCTCTATCCTGTACTAATCGGCGCGATAGCCTTCGTGGCATTGTTGGCAGGTGCGCGCAGTTGCCATAAAGCGCGGCCGAATCGTGCGCAGGTTTTCGCTTTCAGCTGCAGTAGCTAATTCGTATGCGGCACTTTTAAAAGCCTCGGCTTTTTCACTGAAATCGTCCCAGTTCTCCCATATCACTGGCAGCGCGTCACTGTTTTCAGTAACCTTGTAGCCGGCGCCTGAAAATGCATCAAAGGAAATGTGGCTTAAGTGTTTTAGGGCATTTGCCCGCTCTTGAAACGCCTCTGCATTATATTCAATTTCGCCACGCACCATGCCGGACATGTGCGCGAAGTTAGCACGAACAAGAGAAAGAGCGCTTTGCCGATATTTAACTGCATCTTCGGCGTTGGTAAATGGATCGGCTTGCGCTGGCGCACTAAATTGCAATGCGCTTAGTGCTACACCCAAAGCAAGGGTGAAGGTTGCGATGTTTTTTATTTTCATTTTCAACTCCTAATTGCGATTAAATAACGAACTCATACTAATATACGAAACATTTTGGCGAAATAGTTAACATTTAATGCACTTTTATCTCTGCGAATGGGCGCTTCGTCTAACAGTGCATTGTTTGATCGGGCAATACAGGCTTTAATGTGGAAACACAACTAAAAATAAATGCCGAACCTGCGTTTGGTACTTTTCTCATCAACAGGGGATTTCCCATGAAGCGATATCCGTTAACGCGCACCGCAGCCATGTTTGGCTCAGGGTTGTTAGCAGCTGGCGTGGCGCTTACCAGTGCGGCAGACCAAACTACGCCGGTGCAGGGTTTATATCAACATAACCCAAGTTTAGTTGCATTTACCAATGCAACCCTAGTTCCTGAACCCGGACAACGCATTGAAAATGCTACCTTAGTTATTGAAAACGGCATTATTCGTGCTATTGAGCGCAATAATCGTGCGCCAGCCGGTGCTCGGGTAATCGATGCTTCTGGCTACACGTTGTACCCGGGCTTTATTGACCCGTATTCGAACTACGGTGTAGAAGCACCAGGGAACCCGGCACCTCGTGGCCGCAGTGGCACGCCAATTTATAGTAATGAGCGCCAAGGTGGCAACGCAGCAAATGCAGCCATTCACGCGCAAAAAAGCTGGTATGAAACCTTTAAACCTAATTCATCTAGCGCGAAAAGTTACGTAGAGCAGGGTTTTACTGCCGTACAAAGTGCTCGCTTAGATGGTATTTTCCAAGGCCGTGCCACTACTGTTTCGCTCGCTGATACCATTGCCAACGATGCGATTTACCAGGCTGGTACCCAGCAGTTTGGTTCATTTGATAAGGGTAGCTCTACCCAACAGTATCCCGCTTCGTTAATGGGTAGTATCGCCCTTATTCGGCAAACATTAGCCGATACCAATTGGTATGCAGAGGCTGCTGGTAAAACCGCTGGCAATGGCCAGGTTGAATTTAATGCTGCACTGGCGGCATTACAACGGCTGAAAGATCAGGGCATGGTATTCCATACCACTAATGAGCAGAATTTATTGCGGGCACATCAAGTATTTAATCAGTTTGATATCCCGGTAACTTACGTGGGTTCTGGCTTTGAGTATGCGCGTTTAGCGGATATTAAGAGCACCAATGCACGCTTGATTTTGCCGTTGAATTTCCCTGCCGCTCCGGAAGTAACTGAGCAGCACGGTGAGTTGGATGTTTCTTTGGCAAACCTTCGCCATTGGGAACGAGCACCAGCTAACCCAGCTAAGCTGGCGGATGCAGGCGTTGAGTTTGCATTTACCATGCACGGTATGGAGAAGCGGGCAGATTTTTGGCCAAACATTCGTAAAGCCGTTACCCATGGCTTAAGCAAAGATCGTGCCCTAGCGGCACTTACTACTGTGCCAGCACAAATTGCGGGTGTAGCAAACCAAAGTGGTAAGTTAGCTGTAGGCTTCCGCGGTGATGTGGTAGTGAGCCGTGGTGATTTGTTCGCAGATGGTGAAATTGTTTCTGTATGGTTGCAGGGCGAAGAAACCAAATTGCAATCGATGCATCCAGTTGATTTTGCTGGTGAGTGGAGCCTGCAAGCGCTTAGCGTAGAGTTTGGCTTGCGGATTACCAACAACAACCGTATGCAAGTTGAGCTTAGCCTCGGTGAAGAAAAAGTACGTGCCGAGAACGTAAGCCAAAACAATGAGCAATTGCGCTTCAGTGCTAACTTAACCGCTTTGGGCATGCCGGGTGTGTTCCGCTTTGCAATGAGCTATGCAGCGTTAAATAGCCTACAAGGTTCGGTACAAGATGCGATGGGTAGTACCCACACATTAGCGGCCCATGCTGTTGAGCAGGAGGTAAATGGTGATAGTGCCAGTGAACAGCAAGCTACTGCCGCGGTTAATTATGTTGGTGAGCTTACCTATCCGAATATCGCTTTTGGTTTAACGGAACGGCCAGCACAACAGAACTTGCATATTCGCAATGCCACGGTGTGGACCGCGGATGATCAAGGGGTATTGGAGAATGCCGACATTATCGTTCGCAATGGTTTAATTCATCGTGTAGGCGAGAACTTATCCACGCCTCGTGGCTACACGGTTCTTGATGCTACTGGCATGCACGTAACCCCGGGTATTATTGATGAGCATTCGCATATCGCTATTTCGCAAGGGGTAAATGAAGGTACTGAAGCGATTACTGCGGAAGTACGGATTGGCGATGTAGTGAACCCAGATGACATTCATATCTATCGTTCACTTGCCGGTGGTACAACCATTGCTCACTTATTACATGGCTCTGCTAACCCAATTGGTGGCCAAGGCCAGGCTATTAAATTGCGCTGGGGTGAGAACGCGGAAGGTTTGAAATTCCGGGAAACGCCGCCAACGATAAAGTTTGCCCTTGGTGAAAACGTGAAGCAAAGCAACTGGGGTGGTGCGAATACAATCCGTTATCCACAAACTCGGATGGGTGTTTCCCAAATCATGCAAGATGCTTTCCAGCAAGCCCGTGAATACGAGCAAGCACGCGCTGATTACGATCGTTTGAGCCGTGCTGAGAAGCGCCGTACCGCGCCTCCGCGCACGGATTATCGTTTGGAATCGGTATTGCAGGTAATTAACAGTGAGCGCCACACCCATGTGCACTCTTATGTTGCCTCTGAAGTTCTTGCGTTAATGGATGTAGTTGAGCAACAGGGCTTCCGCATTCATACCTTCACGCACATTTTAGAAGGTTATAAAGTAGCTCGAGAAATTGCCGCGCATGGTGCCGGAGCTTCTAGTTTCGCCGATTGGTGGGCATTTAAGATTGAAGCCTTTGATGCGATTCCGCATAACATGTGCGTAATGATGGAAGCGGGTGTACTTACTAGCATTAACTCGGATAGCAATGATTTGCAGCGCCGTATGAATACCGAAGCGGCGAAATCAGTTCGCTACTGTGGTATGGATGAGAATGATGCCCTGCGGATGATTACTTTGTATCCTGCGCAACAGCTCGAAATCGATGAGTACGTAGGTAGCATTACTGTGGGTAAACATGCAGATTTAGTATTCTGGAATACCCACCCATTATCAGCGTACGCGCAAGTTCAGCAAACATGGATTGAAGGCCGTAAGTACTTCGATCGGGAAGCGGACATCGCGGCTCGTGAAGCAGTAGCAAACGAGCGTCAAGCATTAATTCAAAAAGTATTAGGTGCTGGAGACGAAGCACATCGCGGAACACGCAATGGCTATCGCCAAGAGCAGCCAACTTGGCATTGCGAAGACAACCACGATGTATGGCTTGATTGGCTTGGTGATCATCACCACGGCCACAGCCACAGCCACGCACTTGGAGGCGCACACTAATGAAAAAGCTTATTTTATCAATCGCCATGGGCTTGGCCTTAACCGGCACAGCAGCGGCGCATAATATTGTTCCTGGTAGCAAACAAAGCCAGCCTATTTTATTACAGGGCGGCACAGTGCACACGGCTAGCCATGGCGTGATGGAAGCAACGGATATTCTTTTCGTTGATGGCAAAATCACCGCTATTGGCAGTAACTTAACTGCTCCAGATGGAGCTCGCGTAATTGATGCACGTGGGCAACAAGTGTACCCGGGATTAATTGCCTTAGACACTACCTTAGGTTTGGTAGAGATGTCGGCGGTGGGCGCTACGGTAGATACTAACGAAGTGGGCAACTTCACTCCGGAAGTACAAGCACATCATGCTTTTAATACCGATTCACAGGTAATTCCTACGATTCGTTACAACGGTGTTACTCATGCGCAAATCGTGCCAGAAGGTGCGTTAGTGCGTGGCCAATCTAGTTTAATGAAGCTGGATAGCTGGAATTGGCAAGATGGCTTGGAGCAAGGTGATTTAGGTGTGCATATTAGCTGGCCGGGCGCAGGCTTAAACAATGCTTGGTGGGAACGCCGCAGCCCTGCAGAGCAACGCAAAGCACAAGCTGAAGCGCGTACTCAGCTTGCCGATATTTTAGAAACCGCCAAGGTATATCATGAAGCCCGCAACCGCGGTGTGCAAACACGCATAGATCGGCGTTGGGAAGCGATGCGCGGCTTATTCAGCAAAGAGAAAAAGTTATTCGTGCATGCCAATGATCGGCGCCAAATTGAGCAAGTGATTGCGTTTAATGAACGCCATGGCTTTGATTTGGTTATCATGGGTGGCCGTGATGCGTGGATGGTTGCGGATCAACTTGCAGCCGCTGATATTGCGGTTGTGTATGGTTCGGCTTATGGCTTGCCAGCTCGTGTTGATGAAGCTTATGACACAGCATTCACGGCGCCAGCAAAACTTGCTGAAGCTGGGGTAACCTTCGCAATTGCCTACCCAGGCTTTTGGGATACTCGCAACTTAGCCTTTGCGGCCGGTAATGCAGTTGCCTTTGGCTTGGGTTATGGCGATGCCATCACATCTATTACCTACGGCCCTGCAAAAATACTTGGTGTAGATGATCGCATCGGTAGTATTGAAGTGGGCAAGCAAGCAACTATTATCGTTTCTGCTGGCGATGTGCTTGATCATTTAGGGCAGGAAATCTCGTATATGTTTATTGATGGTAGGGAAGTGTACCTTACCAATAAGCAACGCCAGCTTTACGAAAAATATAAGCAAGCATTAGCAGAGTAACCGAGTTGCTTGTTTACTGTTGCGCAATCTCTGAATAGCTACAGCAAGATAGCTAGAGCCGGATATTGAGAGCAGGGCATCGAGAAAAAGAAGCGTCAATTTGCCGCTTCTTTTTTTATTGGCCTGTGTTAATCTACAAAGCGTTAAAAGGAATAAAGTAATAGGATTACTTATATGTCGCTCGTTACTGAATATTCGAATGATGGCAAGCAATTCATCATTCACATAACCGGGAAGTTTGATTTTAGTTTGGTGCAAGATTTTCGTGAATCGTATGATGGCATTAGTGAGCGCGTAACAACAGTAGTGGTAGATTTTCGAGAAACGAATTATATCGATAGTTCGGCGCTCGGCATGCTACTTAATATGCGGAAATCATTTGGCCCAGGCAGCAGAAGTATTCATTTAGTGAATTGCCGGCCTGATATACGCCGAATTCTCGATATTTCTCGTTTTGATAAACTTTTTGTAATTGATTAAACCACAGTGCAGATCGCAATAGTTGATGAAGCCAAAGAAAATCGTCAAGATTTAGCAATACTTGTAAACGCTATAGGCTTTAACGTGGTGTTTTCGGGCTCTAGCGTAAAGGCTTTGTTAGCTATTGAAGATCGCACCATCGATTTAGTACTGTTAAACACAGCCTTACTTAATAACGATTTTGCTGGCAAACTAGTTACGCGTATAAAGCAGTTACAGCCTGATATTTACCTACCCATTATTTTAATCGCCAATGATCGCAATAGCACTGCAATACTGAAAAATCTGCAGCTCGGTGCTGATGATTTTCACAGCAAGCCGTTTGATAGTTTAATTCTTGAGGCCAAGCTGAAAGCTCATTTACGTACCAGAGAACTGAGCAAAACTCTCGCAGATAGAAACCGTAAGCTGGCTTGGCATAATAAAAATGTGCAGCAAGAGCATAAGATTGTGCAGAACATTTTTAAGAATGCTTTAAGCAGAAACTTACTGGATTACCCCCATATTGATACCTTTCTTTTGCCTCACTCACGCTTTAATGGTGATTTGTACCTTATTGCGCGCGGGCCGATTGGTAATGTGTATATCATGCTTGGGGATTTTACTGGCCATGGGTTAGCAGCCGCGATTGGCACCTTACCAGCATCACAAACATTTTTTGCTTTGGCCGCGCAAGGCGCACCGATTAGCCAAATCGCGAGTGAAATAAACCGACAATTGCACAATTTATTGCCCGAAAGTATGTTTTGCTGCGCTTCTTTTGTTGAGTTAAGCGCCTCTGGCGAACGTATTAGTTGGTGGAGTGGCGGCATGCCCCCGGCGATGTTGGTTGGGCCTGAGCAACGAGTTGGATTTTTAGAACCACAACATATGCCGCTCGGTATTCTTGATGAACTCGAGTTCGAAAGCTCGATTACGTTACTGCGCGTAGAGCGGGGTAGTAAACTTTTCTTGTACACAGACGGGGCGATAGAAATCGGTGTGCAAAATAATGTTGCCTTAGGCTATGAGGGGCTGCGAGAGCTTTGCCAAAACGCGAATTGGGATTTTGCCAAAATAACCCACCAGGTAACAGAGGCTATTAGTGAGCGTGGTATCGATGATGATCTTTCATTAGTGCAATTGCAGTGTGTTGCTACTGGATTTACCCACGATGAGAGTACGAATAAACTGCCACAGATGCCATTCACCGTAAATGTGAAAGTAGGCCCCGGAGAAATTCGTGGTGTTGACCCTATTGCGCACATATTACGAGGCTTATCGCAAATGGAAGGTTTCAAAGGTTTTAAAGCATCGTTATATACGGTGTTGTCGGAGGCTTATAATAATGCAGTAGATCATGGCTTATTGCGTATGAGCTCGAAATTAAAAGCATCTGCGGATGGTTTTGCTAGCTACTATCAAGAACGCAGTAAGCGTTTAACGCGGTTGCAGCAGGGCGAAGTGGAAATTGCGTTACGCTACGAGCCGCGCGAAGCCTTGATTCATGTGCAAGTTCGTGATTCTGGCCCAGGATTCTCTCTGCTGAATGAAGATCATCATACGTTTCCCTATGGCCGCGGTTTAATGCTGATTCGTGAGCTTACTGAAAATATGCGCTGGAGTGATGATGGCCGCTGCATCGAGTTTGCGTTTTCCCTGAAGCATCGATACTAATGGTTGGCTGTGCAATGTACCTTAGTTACCGCTGTTCGCAATACATTGAGCAATTGCTTCTGCAACTACTTTAACCACCACTGAGCTTTACTTTAAACCCTTTCTGCTCAAGATGCGCTTTACAGTGATCCCGTTGATCACCTTGAATTTCAATAGTGAAGTTTTTTACACTGCCGCCAACACCGCATTTACTTTTTAGCTCTTTTGCTAGAACTTTCAGTTCAGCTTCTGCTAAACCCAGCCCATGAATAACCGTAACACCTTTGCCTTTGCGGCCTTTCGTTTCCCGCTGAATTCGCACAATACCATCGCCCTGGGGAACCTCGGGTTGTTGCTCTGGTTCTTTGATACGCCCTTGGTCGGTAGAATAAACCAGTTGCGAAAGTTGATCGCGCATCGACATAGTTGCGGCCCTCATGAATATTGTGGTGCAGAATAGCTTGATTTGATCTAACGCATATTAAGGCGAACAATCTGCAACGTTGCTGTATTTCGCGTTTGACAGTGGCTATAGATACTGACATTCTTAGTTCATTATAGAATAAAGGAACGCCTAACCAAAGTTCTGATTTTGCAAAGAAGCCACTATGAAACTACAGCAACTGCGTTATATCGTAGAAGTACTCAATAACAATCTTAATGTTTCGGCTACGGCAGAGGCGTTGTATACCTCGCAGCCAGGAATTAGCAAGCAAGTTCGTATGTTAGAAGATGAGCTTGGCGTGCAGATATTTGGCCGCAGCGGCAAACACCTTACCCATGTAACCTCAGCAGGCCAAGAAGTAATTAATATCGCTCGTGAAGTGTTATCTCGAGTAGAGGGCATTAAAGCAGTAGCTGCAGAGCACAACCTTCCCGATCAAGGCACATTAAATATTGCCACTACCCATACGCAAGCGCGTTATGCATTGCCCAGTATTATTCAGGGCTTTATCGAGAAGTATCCGGCAGTAAGTTTGCATATGCACCAAGGCTCACCGCAGCAAATTAGTGAATTCGCCGCAAAAGGCAAAGCTGATTTTGCCATTGCTACCGAGGCCCTGCATTTGTATCAAGATTTAATCATGTTGCCTTGTTATCACTGGAACCGCTCTATTCTGGTACCACCGAATCACCCACTCACCAAGCTTGCTGCAGTATCGATTCAAGATATTGCCGAGTATCCGTTAGTAACTTATGTGCATGGCTTTACTGGCCGTTCACGGCTTGACCAAGCGTTTAGTAAAGCTGGCTTAACACCGAAAATAGTGTTTACCGCAACGGATGCTGATGTGATTAAAACCTACGTGCGCATGGGGTTAGGTATTGGGGTTATTGCCACAATGGCCTATGAGCCTGAGAAAGACAGTGATTTAGTGGCGATTAACGCGGCGCATTTATTTGCCCCGAGCACTACCAAAATCGGTTTCCGCAAAGGCGTATTCTTACGCAGCTATATGTATGATTTTATTGAACGCTTTGCACCGCATTTAACTCGGCCGGTGATTGAGCAAGCGATTGGTTTGCGAGATTACACCGCTATTGAAACCATGTTCAAAGATATCCATTTGCCTACATACTAACAATCAGCCTATCGCATTAACACTCGGTGATATTTACAGCCAAACCGCCACGCGCAGTTTCTTTGTACTTGCTCTTCATATCATTACCGGTATCCCACATGGTTTTTATTACCTTATCGAGTGATACCTTATGATCGCCGCTACCGCGCATTGCTAGGCGAGCCGCATTAATTGCTTTTACTGCACCCATCGCGTTGCGCTCAATACAAGGAACTTGCACTAGGCCACCTACAGGATCGCAAGTAAGCCCTAAATTGTGTTCCATGCCAATCTCAGCGGCGTTCTCTACTTTACTTATATCACCGCCCATTAGTTCGGCTAATGCGCCTGCTGCCATTGAGCAAGCAACACCCACTTCACCTTGGCAGCCCACTTCAGCACCAGAAATAGAGGCATTCTTTTTATATAAAATACCAATTGCGGCTGAAGTTAATAAGAAGCGAGTAATGGCATCTTCATCGAGTGGCTGAATAAACTTATCGGCGTATTTCATAACTGCCGGAATAATGCCGGCTGCGCCGTTGGTAGGTGCGGTTACCACTCGGCCGCCTGCGGCATTTTCTTCGTTTACCGCTAAAGCGAATAAGCTCACCCAATCCATCGCTTGCATTGGATCTGCCGATTTCTCGGTTTTCAAGGTTTGATACAACCGAGGCGCACGGCGGCGAACTTTCAGGCCACCGGGTAAAATGCCTTCGGTACCAACACCTGTGCGAATGCATTCATCCATTACGTTCCAGATGTGCAACAAGCCTTTGGAAATCTCATCTTTGCTGCGAAACACCAGTTCGTTTTGCAGCATAAGAGAGCTAATGCGTAAACCATGCTCTGTACATTGGTTAAGCAACTCGGCAGCGCTATTGAACGGGTAGGGAATTGGTTTACTACTTTGTTCAATAGCTTCTTCAAGGGTTTCATCAAAATCGCAATCGCGAACAATAAAGCCACCACCAATGGAATAGAATAGGTCTTTGTATAGTACCTTGTTTCCGTTAAGTGCACGCAGCTCCATAGCATTTGCATGCTTCGGCATGGTTTTCCGACGGTGAAAGGTAATAGCGCCGTTACGCGGGAACACAATTTCGTGCTCACCTAGTAGCTTTAATGTTTCGGTTTTATCTACCCTAGCCAGAAAATCATCCACTTTGCGAGTATCAACCCGCTCAGGATATTCACCTGCTAAACCTAAAATCACTGCTTTACCGGTGCCATGGCCTTTGCCTGTTTGGCCAAGTGAGCCAAATAACTCAACTTCTACGCTGGTTACCTTATTAAGGCCAACCTGTTCTTGTACTTGCACCAAGAATTCACGCGCAGCTCGCATTGGGCCCACAGTATGTGAGCTAGAAGGGCCAATACCCACCTTATATATATCGAACACGCTGATCATGTGCTAATTACTCCCTGAATCTTGAATGTGCGTAGTGTGGGGACAATTTAACATTTTCGCAAGCTTTGCTGCACTGGTCGGTGCATCAAATACTTATACTATTTTGCTTCGTTATATACCGCGAAAAGGCAGTTGTAAGTGTTTGTGCTGAGGGTGAATCTGGTCTGCCAAGCGGCGAATGATAGCTGCGGTAGCGCCCCATATCAATTGTCCATTAACTGGAATAAATACTAACTCATGATACAGCAAGCGCTCAACCCGAGTGGTGTGGTGGCGGCTATGAGCCAGAACTTCGGTGAGCGGAAACCGCAACACTTCAGCAACCTCATTTGGATCAGGCCGCAATTGTACGTTTGGCGCAACGAAGCCAATGTATGGGTGAATCATAAAGTTATTCAGCACCGGTTGGCTGGGTAAATCACCAATAATCTCTACTTGTGAGGGATTAATCCCTAGTTCTTCTTCAGCTTCACGCAAGGCCGTATGTAGTAACGAGCTGTCTGTTTCATCTTGTCTGCCACCGGCAAAACACAACTGATGCGGTTGGTTACGTAAATGCTTCGCTCGGCGCGTTAGTATGAGATCTAAGCCATGGGGCTGTTCTTGCAGCGCTACCAGCACAGCCGATTGGCGCAAGCTTCTGGCAGGCCATTCAGGATGGGGTGGGGGCTGCAGCATAAAATGCTGTAAAAACTGCTGGCGATTCATGGCGCGTTAAACCCGTTGTTGCATGCTATCGTTAGCAGGCTGCTCTGCCGGCATATTTAGTGCCGTTAATACAGGTAAAATGCGCGCCACTTTATCAAAGGTTTCTTGATATTCGGCAGCCGCTTCGGAATCAATCACAATACCGCCGCCCGCCCAACAATGAATACGTTGCTCACTGCATACTAAGGTGCGAATGGTAATGCTGGTATCACTACGGCCATGGCAGCTGAAATAGCCAATGGCGCCGCAATAGGCAGAACGGCGATGGGGCTCTAATTCTTCAATAATTTCCATGGCGCGAATTTTCGGTGCCCCGGTAATAGAACCACCAGGAAATGCGGCAGCTAGCAATGAAAACGGTGTTTCGTTAGGCGCAAGTTGGCCGATAACGGTACTTACCAAATGATGTACGGCGTGGAAACTTTCAATTTTAAATAGCTCTGGAACACTTACACTGCCAGCGGCACACACACGGCTGATATCGTTGCGCAATAAATCCACGATCATTAAATTTTCTGCCTGATCTTTGGCTGAGCTTTGTAGCTGCTCTATTTGCACCTGATCTTCGGCAGCGTTTTGCCGCCGTGGCCGTGTGCCTTTAATTGGCCGCGTACTTACTTGCCCTGTGCTGGTGGTTTGTAAGAAACGCTCTGGTGATACACTTAAAATACTGCCATTGGGGATCTGCAAAAACGCTGAAAATGGCGCTTGGTTGGCGCTGCGTAACGCTTGATAAGCATGCCACGGCGAGCCGGTATAAGTGGCACTGAAACGCTGGGCTAAGTTTATTTGGTAGCAATCGCCGGCTCGTAAGTATTCGTGTACTTTGGCAATGCCTTGCTGGTACTGCTGGGCGCTCATGCTGCTCTGCCAAGCACTGGTAAGTTGGAAGTTGGTTACTTTTGGCGCCTGTGCTGCTGCCTTAGTAAAAGCTAGGGGCTCACCGGCGGGATGAATGGCCACCGCCCGCTGTTCTTGATGATCAATAATGAGGGCGTGAAAATATAAACCCACGGCTAAATCGGCGATATGAATATCGGCAAGCGCAGAACTTGGCAGTTGCTCTAGCGTGCGCCCGAGATCATAGCCAAATAAGCCGACAAAGCCGCCAACAAAAGGTAAATCATTGAACTGGGCAGGTATTTTTGTGGGCGTTAATGTGGGCATCCACAAATTTAATAATTGCAGCGGGTTTAACGCTGTGGTGGCAATCTCGAGGGTATGATTCGTAGCGCCATCATTGGCGTGGTGAAATTCAATGTAGCTATGGCAATGCTCTACCCGAATAGTGGCATGTGGCTTGCGCACTAAAATATCGTAGCGGCTGTTCGGATGCTGCGCCTGTGCAGAATCGAGCAACATGGCCCAAGGTTCATCAGCAAATTCGGCAAACACTGCCGGCGCATCTTGAAATTGCTGATAATCAAGTTCAGAAAACTGCAGGGTTGGCGCCGCCAAGTGGCTGGCGGAAAAACCAAACTGTGCCAATACAGATGCACTAGGCGGAACATTCACCGAAAAATCTCCTATCTACAAAACCCGCATACAGTGGCGGTGAGTGGCATAACAGAGTATCATATCCAGCAATTTTCAGCACAGTATTCAATAGCCTGAATGAGGTTCGGCATGGCGACAATTCGACAGCAAGATTTTATTGATAGCATTGAAGATGCACTTCAGTTTATTTCCTATTATCACCCACTAGATTTTGTGAATGCGTTAGCAGAAGCGCATGAAAAAGAGCAAAGCGAAGCGGCCAAAAACGCAATTGCGCAAATGTTGGTAAATTCACGGATGTCGGCACAAGGGCATCGGCCACTTTGCCAAGATACCGGTATCGTTACCTGCTTCGTAAAAGTGGGCATGGATGTGCAGTGGGATAAAACCAATATGACCATTCAAGAAATGGTAGATGAAGGTACTCGCCGCGCCTATCTAAACCCAGATAACCCGCTGCGTGCATCCATTGTTGCCGATCCTGCTGGCGCCCGTAAAAACACCAAAGATAACACGCCAGCTGTGGTGTACATCGATATGGTTCCCGGTGCCGAAATTGAAGTGGCGATTGCTGCAAAAGGCGGCGGCTCTGAGAACAAAACCAAGATGGTTATGCTAAACCCCAGTGATTCGATTGCCGATTGGGTAGTAGAAATATTGCCGAAAATGGGCGCTGGCTGGTGCCCACCGGGAATGCTGGGTATTGGTATTGGCGGCACTGCGGAGAAATCAGCGGTACTCGCGAAAGAAGCATTGATGGACCCTGTGGATATTCATGAGCTGATTGCACGTGGCCCAGAAACGGCGGAAGAAGAGCTGCGCCTAGAGATTTACGATCGGGTAAATAAATTAGGGATCGGCGCGCAAGGTTTGGGTGGCTTAACTACAGTAGTAGATGTGAAGATTAAATCTTTGCCTACCCATGCGGCCTCAAAACCGGTAACCATGATCCCGAATTGCGCAGCAACGCGCCATGTTCACTTCCACCTAGATGGCAGCGGCCCAGCAGAACTGCAGCCACCAAAACTGGAAGATTGGCCTGATATTACCTTCGAAGTAGGGGATAACGCGCGCCGAGTGAACCTTGATACCCTTACCGCAGCAGATGTGCGGGAGTGGAAGATGGGTGAAACAGTATTATTGAGCGGAAAATTGCTTACTGGCCGCGATGCAGCTCATAAGCGGATTAAAGACATGCTTGATAACGGCGAGCCGTTGCCAGTAGATTTCAGTAACAAGTTCATTTACTACGTAGGCCCAGTTGATCCGGTAGGTGATGAAGTAGTAGGCCCAGCAGGCCCAACTACAGCAACCCGCATGGATAAATTTACCGATTTAATGCTGGAAAAATCAGGCATCATCGGCATGATTGGTAAGGCTGAACGTGGGCAAGCAACGGTAGCCAGTATTGCCGAGCATAAAGCGGTGTATTTGATGGCTGTTGGCGGCGCTGCATATTTAGTGGCGAAAGCAATTAAAAAAGCGGAAGTAGTGGCTTTTGCCGATTTAGGTATGGAAGCTATTTACGAGTTTGAAGTAGAAGATATGCCGGTTACCGTAGCGGTAGATAGCAATGGTAACAATGCCCATGAATCGGGCCCAGCAATATGGCAAGTTAAAATAGCGGAAATGGATGCTTAAATGATTGAATGGTTGGCCATCGGTACGGTGGCGGGTATTGCGTTAGGTTGCTTGATTACCTTTTTGATAATGCGCAGTGCCGCCCGTCGTGAGCAACACTTTATGGACGAAAAGTTGCAGCTCTTGCAGCGCAGTGAAGCGCGTTTGCAAACTGAGTTCGAGAACTTGGCCAACCGTATTTTTGAGCAGAAAACCTCTGCACTTGAGCAGCGCCAAGAGCGTTCGCTGGCGAGCACGTTAAATCCGCTAAATAAGCAGCTAGAGGGCTTTCGCCAGCAAATTGCTCAGCAATTTAGTGATGAAACCAAACAGCGTAGTAGTTTGCAGCAAGAAATTCTTAGCTTACGCCAACTGAATCAACAAATGTCGGCGGAAGCAGAAGCGCTTACTCGTGCATTAAAAGGCGATACCCGGCAACAGGGCGCCTGGGGCGAAGTGGTAATGGAACGAATTCTGCAGCAATCAGGTTTGCGCGAAGGGTATGAGTACAGTACGCAAAGCCAACATCGTAATGATGATGGTAAGCGCTATCGGCCCGATGTGATTGTGCATTTGCCACAAGATAAAGATGTAATTATCGATTCGAAAGTATCCCTATCGGCTTACGAGCGTTACTTTAATGCGGATACCGATATGCTGCGTGAGCAAGCGCTAAGTGAGCATGTAACTTCGTTACGGAATCATATTCGTGATCTCGGCAAAAAGAGCTATCAACAGCTTGAAGGGGTTCGTACCTTAGATTACGTGTTGCTATTTGTACCCATTGAACCTGCCTTTCTGCTCGCTGTAGATCGCGATCCAAGCCTTATTAAACAGGCGCTCGACCAGCATATTATGCTGGTAAGCCCTACTAATTTACTGGTGGCTCTGCGTACAGTGAATAATATTTGGCAGTATGAGCAGCAGAATGAAAACGCGCAAAAAATTGCCCGTGATGCAGCACGTTTATACGATAAGTTTGTTGGTTTCGTTGAAGATCTCGATAAAGTGGGCGGCGCAATTGAAAGCAGCAATAAGCACTTAAGTGCCGCTATGAATAAGCTCAGTTCTGGCCGCGGTAGTTTGGTGAGTAGGGTAGAGAAGTTTCGCGAGCTTGGCGTGCAACCTAGCAAACGTATTGCTCGCGAATTATTAAATGATGAAGTGAACGACAATGACGATGAGCATAACACTACCCGAGATAATGATAACAACTGCAAAACCTCGGTTTAAGCACTGCTCACCGCTTCCTGCAGCAATTTACTGAGGCGAGTAGCTCGAGGCTGCCTACCTACACAACGCACAAACCCCACCCAAATATTCTCACGATGCGGCAGTGCAGCTTTACCCTGCAGAAACTCTGCGAGCGGTAATAAGCAATAACGTAAATGATGGCGATTATGGGCAATGGTTACATCTAGCTGAAATGCCTGCTGTTCAACAAATAATGATTGCGATAATAGTTCGCGTTGCTCTGGTTGATACCATTGTAAGAACTGCTTGATATCGAACATTAGGTTTTGGGTACAGCACTCGTTATGCAATTTTGCCGTAATCTGATTCCAATACACTTTATTTTGCTCCGGCAAAACCATCACGAAACCAACATGTTCAATGTGCTGGCTGCGTTGGTACCCCTGCAAGGGTTGCTTTACTTTTTCTGGGTATGGGCTCGCAGCGCTTTTAAGAAGCGTATAGTTCATAAACTACCTCCGTGTAGTATAAAAACATCAGTATACAGAATTGGCCTAGGGATCGGCGCAATATGAATCAAGAGTATGCTTGAAAATTGCTAGTTTAGGCAGTGCTGCGGAGAGAGTTACGCGATTGCGCACACGCATTGATTGCTAGAAATTTACCCCTACGGTGAGCATTACACCGGATACGCCAAATAGGGTTATTTCCGCAAAGCCGCGCCGATACTGCGCACCTAACATGGGCACCACTGCTGGTGCGATACCGAGCTGGTTAAAAGGGATTTTATGCTGATACTCGCCTCGATACCCGTGAATAAAGCCAGCGGTAATTTTGCCGTATGTTTGCAACTCACCATAGCGCACGAGGTTTTGGCGAATACCACCGTAGGCATAAATGGTTTTTTGGCCAAATGAGTTACGGAACCAAGCAGCCCCTAGCAGAGGCCGCGCGTAATCGAAGCTATCGTTATATCGCTGATAGTTACTTTTCGGTAAACGCTCGCCATACAGCTCAAAACCAATCAGGTTTTGGTTATTATTATGTTCAGGCTTGGGGTTGAAATGGGTGGTCCATAATGAGGTTTGCACTTGAAAATAGAACTCTTCGCTCGGCGCTGCGTGCGCAGCCGCGCTAGAGAAAAAATATGCGGGAGCAATAACTAGTGCACTGCGAATAAACGACATATAACACCTTTAATGGACATCTGACCAGATCATACGGGTATTTTAATAATCATCAATATAATTTCTGTAAGGATTTGGATCAGATATTGTTGATTCGTGCGCTAGCCATTACACTGATTTGATAGTTTAATAGGTATTGTTTAATAGGTATTGTTTAACAGGTATTGCTTAATAGGCAAGAATGCTTTGATACCCATTACGCTAGGTAAGCAATTTAGCAATGAACATCATGAATCGTGCACAACAATAACGAGAGTGGCAGAATAATAACTAGCCCAAAACGAGCCGATGCGATTAAAACACATAAAGCTAGCAGGCTTTAAATCATTTGTAGATCCAACGAAAATCGCTTTCCCTGAGCAGATGACCTGCATCGTGGGGCCGAATGGCTGTGGAAAATCGAATGTAATTGATGCAGTGCGCTGGGTGTTAGGTGAAAGTTCCGCAAAAAACTTGCGTGGCGATGCCATGACGGATGTTATTTTTAATGGTTCCCAAGCGCGCAAACCGGTTTCGCAAGCCAGCGTTGAACTCGTGTTTGATAATACATCGGGACGAGTGCAAGGCGAATTTGCCAGCTTCAATGAAATTTCCGTAAAGCGCATTGTTACGCGTGATGGGCAATCGATTTATATGCTAAATGGCAGCAAATGCCGGCGTAGAGATATTACCGATTTGTTTTTGGGTACCGGCTTAGGGCCGCGCAGCTACGCAATTATTGAGCAAGGTATGATTTCTCGGCTGATTGAATCGCGGCCACAAGAATTACGGGTATTTATTGAAGAAGCGGCGGGTATTTCCCGTTATAAAGAGCGGCGCAAGGAAACTGAAAGCCGCATGAATCGCACGCGCGATAATTTAGATCGGCTTACCGATGTACGTGAAGAGCTAGGCACCCAATTAGCGAAATTGCAACGCCAAGCCGCCGCCGCAAAGCGTTATCAAACACTTAAAGCTGAAGAGCGGGAGTTGCGCGCTCAGTTACAAGCGTTGCGTTGGAACCAGTATCAGCAGCAATGCGATCGGCTGGAATTAAAAGTACAAACTGAAGAAGCTGAGTTACAAAAATGGATAGCTGAACAGCGCGGTAGTGAGCGTGGCCAAACCGAACTTCGTGAGCAAGAAGCAGAACTTAAGCAACGGGTTGATAACGAGCAACAACAGTTTTACCGAGTGAATACCGAAATCACCAAACTGGAACAACAAATTCAGCACACGCGGCAGTTGCAGCAGCAGCGGCAACGCCAGCACGATGAACTTAGCGCACAAATAGGCCAACTGCAGGAACAAGCCAACAGCGATCAACTTGAACACGCAGAGCTACTGGCGCAACAAGAAGAACTGCAAGATGCGCATGAGCTTGCCCGTGAGCAGCAGGCTATGGCGGAAGTGGCTCGAGATGACGCAGAGCATGCGTATCATGAGTGGCAAGAGCAGAGCCAGCGTATTCGTGAGCAAGTGAACGAACAACAACAAAAGATTTCCATCGCGGAAGCGGATGAGCGGGCTATTCATGATTTGTTGCAGCGGTTACAGGCTCGTTTGCAAGCAGTACGTGCCGAACTGGCTGATTTGCCAACCGCGGATAACAGCAGTATTGAGGCACTACAGCAGTTGGTGCAACAAGCGGCTAACGATTTGCAAGAGCAACAGCAGTGTTTGAGCGCACTAGAGGCGGAACATCGGCAACTTATTGAGCAACAGCAAGCAGGTAATACTGCGTTGGCCAGCAGCCAGCAGCAGGTGCAACAGCATAGTGGCCGTATCGCAGCCCTAGAACAATTATTAGCGAGCCGCAGTAGTACAAGCACTACCGCGGAGAGCGAACAAGAGCTAAGTGAATTGGGTAGTGTTGTTGGCACCTTACGGGAGCTATTGCACGTTCCAGAACAATGGCGTTCAGCAGTAGAGGCGGTATTGCTGCCATGGCTGCATTTACCGGTGCTAGATCGAGCGCAAAACGACGAGGCAGCATCAATATTAGCACTGCCAACGGATGTTGCTGGCCTTACTTTACGTGCCCTGGCAGGTAATGAGCAGGCGGCGCCATTAGCAAACAGTTTAGCGGCACAGCAAAGCGCTACCCAGCAGGTAAGTGGAGCAGAAGCGCAGGGGCCTGGATTAACCAAGTTGCCCTTGCTCGAGCAGATTTTGTTAGCTGATGAGCACGCTGAGGCGGAACAATGGTTGCATGAACATGCGCATGTTTTTGCCGTTGCGGTTGCAAATGGTGGCGTAGTTGGCCGAGGCTGGCAGCTGCAAGCGATAGCAGCAGAAGATTCGGAACTGGCTTGGCAGCAGCAATTGCAAGAATTACAGGTGTTGGAGCAGGCTGCACAAGCGGCGGTAGCGGCGCAGCAGCAAGAGCTGCAGAGTGTGGTAGCAGCTATTGCAGAGCAAGAACAGCGCATTGTAAACCAGCGTGAAACCACTACAGCCGCTGGTGAACAGCTGGTTCGGCAACAAGAACGCAGTGAAGCGCAGCAACGGGAATTACAGCAACGCAATACGCGCTTGGAAAAGTTATCTGCAGAGCAGCTGGAATTAAATGAACAGCTAGAACAGCAAGAGGAACGTTTGTTGTTAGTTGCTGAGCAATTAGCAGATGCGCGCGAGCAAAAAGCGGAATTTACACCACTACAGGAACAACAGCAGCAAGCCGGCGAGCAGTTCGCGGCAGCGCGGCAACAATCACAACGTGAGCTGCAAGCATGCCAGCAGCGTGTGCATGAAGCACAATTGCAGTTATCACAATTGCAAAGCAGGCTGCAGCACTTGCAACAAGTGCAGGAACGCAATCAGTTGCAGCAGCAAAACCTAACGCAACGGCTGAATGAATTAGCAATTGATGACGAAGATTCCGATACCGGTGATTTAGAAGAAACCTTAGCGCAACAGCTAATGATCCGTGAAGAGGTTGAGGTGGTACTTACCGATCTGCGCGAGCAATTAGCGGGTGTTTCTGAACAGTTAGCTATTCTGAATCAAGGCCAAGGTGCGGTTTTGGAGCAAATTGCTCGTCAGCAAGAGCGCGTGCAGGCGGAAAAAATGGAGTTGGCTGCAGCGCGTGAACGTGGGCACGCCTTACTGGATGCGTTGCAGGAAATGAACGTATCGCTAAAATCAGTATTGGCCAGCATGCCAGAAGAAGCGGAAGAAAAGCGTTGGCAACAGCGGCTAGACGATACCAGCCGCAAAGTTCAGCAACTGGGGGCAATTAACTTAGCTGCACTTGAAGAAGTAGAGGTGCAAGCCGAACGGAAAGCGTATTTAGATGCCCAGCATGAAGATTTGCTAGCATCCTTAGCTACCCTTGAAGATGCGATTAAGAAGATTGATCGGGAAACCCGCCAACGCTTTAAGGCTACTTATGATCAAGTGAATTTAGATTTGCAGCGGCTATTCCCGAAAGTTTTTGGTGGTGGCCAAGCATATTTAGATCTAACAGGCGATGATTTGTTGGAAACCGGTGTTACTATTATGGCGCGCCCTCCGGGTAAGAAAAATAGTACCATTCACCTGCTTTCGGGTGGCGAGAAGGCATTAACAGCATTGGCGTTAGTATTTGCCATATTTAGATTAAATCCCGCCCCATTCTGTTTGCTGGATGAGGTAGATGCACCATTAGATGATGTGAACGTAGGCCGGTTTTGCCGTTTGGTGCAAGAAATGTCAGAATCAGTGCAGTTTATTTATATAAGCCACAATAAAATTGCGATGGAAATGGCTACCCACCTTGCCGGTGTAACCATGCAAGAGCCAGGTGTTTCGCGCTTAGTGGCGGTAGATGTTGAAGAAGCATTGGCATTAGCCGATGCTTAACGGAAATAGGTAGAAGCAGCGATGGATAGTTTACGCGTAGTTTTAATTATTATCGGTATGATTGTGATTGTGGGCTTGGTAATTCACGGTGTACTTACGCTGCGAAACAACAACCAAACTGGGCAGGGCCGTTCGGGTAACCCGAAACGCAAGCAGGTGCAAGATAGTACCACGCAATCGGATTTGCTGAGCGGTGTAGATGAAAGCGATGAGCATAGCGCTTGGGGTGCCGATGATGATTTCGATGAGCTTGGCCTGAGTAAAGTTAAAACCCGCAAACCATCTGCTCGTGCCACGGCAGAACGTGTTACCGATGATGTTGAACCTGAGGCCATACAAGCGCGTGCGAGTACCGTGCAGGTGCCGCAAGAAAGCTCTGAAGCCAGTGACAGCCATTCCGCTAGCGATAACGAAGTAGCTCAGCAAAGCCAGCATACTAGCGAAAGCAGTGCCGAGCAGCCGATGCAGGCAGCGCAAGAGAATACTGCAGAGCCCGAGCTACCATCACTGCGCGCTAATCGAGATGAAGGTACTGTAGAGCAGATGGCGATTGATTTAGCGGCAGCAGAAACTAATGAAGAGGTAGTGGAACCGCCGCAAGAAGAGGTTATTACACTGTTCGTATCGGGTGATATTAAAGGCACTACATTATTAGAAACGGTTACTGAATTGGGCATGAAATTTGGTGATTTAGATATCTTCCATCGCTTTGAACAACCCAGTGGCCGTGGCCCGTTGTTATTCCGAATGGCGAATATGTACAACCCAGGTACATTTGATTTAGATAATATTGAAAGCTTCACTACTCGTGGTGTGGTGTTATTTATGGCTCTGCCCATTAAATATGATGGCCATAAAGCCTTTACCATGATGTATAACGCGGCCAATAAGATTGCCGATGCGATGCCGAGAGCCGCGGTACTAGATGGCAATCGTAATCCTATGACCAAACAATCGGTACAGCATACCTACCAAAAAATTCGTGAGTTTGAGCGCCGCATGCGCCTTGCAGGCTTGCGCCAAGAGCAATAGCAACATCAGCAAAAAAAGGTTTAAGGCTTCATGACAGAGCGTGCATCGCAGCAAGTTATTGAGAAGTTGGCGGAGCTGCGTACCCGCCTTGATCAGTATAATTACGAATACTATGTACTTGATCAGCCCAGTGTTCCTGATAGTGAATACGATCGTATTTTCCGTGAGGTGCAGGCAATTGAAGCCCAGCACCCAGAGCTCCATTCCACAAGTTCGCCAACGCAACGAGTAGGGGCGCCACCTTCTGGTGCCTTTACTGAAGTTGCCCACGAAGTACCTATGCTCTCGTTAGATAATGCATTTCTGGAAGAAGAAATGCAGCAGTTTATTCGTCGGGTAACCGAGCGTAGCGAGCAAACTGGCGAGTTAGCTTGGTGTGCAGAGCCGAAGCTAGATGGTTTGGCGGTGAGCTTATTGTACGAAAATGGCCAATTGGTGCGGGGTGCTACCCGTGGTGATGGCTATCGTGGCGAAGATATTACCGCGAACGTGCGCACCATTCGGGCAATTCCGTTGCAGTTGCGTGGCAAGTATCCGGAACGCTTGGAAGTTCGCGGCGAAGTATTTATGCCGCGAGAAAGCTTCGCCAAGTTGAATGAAACCGCCTTGGCCAAAGGCGAAAAGGTGTTTGCTAACCCGCGCAATGCCGCCGCGGGAAGTTTGCGGCAACTTGATTCTCGGATAACGGCAAAGCGCAACTTAGCCTTTTATGCTTACGCCATGGGCACAGTGCAACCTGATCGGCAGCTTGATGATGATAGCCATTATCAACGTTTGCAGCAGTTACGCGAGTGGGGGCTACCGGTGTGTCCGGAAATCCGCTTATTAAAAGATAACGCTGCGTGCTTTACCTACTATGCCGATATTTTGGCGCGGCGTGATGATCTGAGCTACGAAATTGATGGTGTGGTATTTAAGCTCGATAACATCGATTTGCAAGAGCAGCTTGGTTTCGTTTCCCGCGCTCCGCGTTGGGCGATAGCGTATAAATTCCCGGCCCAAGAAAAAATCACCACCTTGTTAGATGTAGATTTCCAGGTTGGTAGAACCGGTGCAGTAACCCCTGTGGCGCGCCTAGAGCCAGTGGAAGTGGCTGGGGTAATGGTTGCCAATGCTACCTTACATAACGCAGATGAAATTGCGCGTTTGGGCGTGCGTATTGGCGATCAAGTGATTGTGCGCCGAGCGGGTGATGTAATTCCGCAAATTATTGGTGTAGCGGGTGATACTGTAGCCGATAGTGATGGCACCAACAATAATGGCACCAACAGCAATGGTGCCGATAATACTGCCCAAGGTGATTTGCTGGCTGCTGCTGAGCGGGGTGCGGCAATTGTATTCCCTAGTGCATGCCCAGTGTGTGGCTCGGCTATTGAACGGGTAGAGGGCGAAGCTGTAGCACGCTGTACGGGCGGGTTGTTCTGTTCGGCACAGCGCAAGGAAGCAATTAAACATTTTGCTTCGCGCAAAGCCCTTGATGTAGATGGTTTGGGCGATAAGTTAGTGGAGTTATTGGTAGAGCGTGAGTGGGTGCAGCATCCTGCAGATCTTTTTACCCTAAGCGTTCGCGAACTTGCATCACTGCCACGCATGGGGCAAAAATCAGCGGAAAACTTAGTAGCCGCACTGCAGAAAAGCCGCGAAACAACCCTAGCGAAGTTTCTGTATAGCCTTGGTATTCGTGAAGTAGGCGAAGCAACAGCACAGAATTTAGCGCAACATTTCGGTGATCTTGTGGCGCTAAAAGCAGCAACAGAAGAAGAGCTACAAACTGTGCCCGATGTAGGCGTGGTGGTAGCAGCGCATATCTATAACTTTTTCCGCGAGCCGCATAATATTGCAGTAATCGAGCGGCTTACCACAGGCGAACATGCTGTGTATTGGCCCGCGATTGCAGTAAAAAGTGCCGCGGAACAGCCATTAGCAGGCAATACTTATGTACTTACTGGCACCTTAAGTGAACTTACTCGTGATGAAGCTAAGGCAGGTTTGCAGGCGCTTGGGGCGAAAGTAAGCGGCAGTGTTTCGAGTAAAACAACTGCCGTATTTGCTGGCGAGGCAGCGGGCTCAAAACTTGCGAAAGCAGAAAGCTTGGGCGTACCTGTATTAAGCGAAGCGGAACTTATCCAGTTGTTACAAGGCTAGTTCCGCTAGCCGCTTCTTGGTTTGTAACCTATCTCTTAGCAACCTACTTATAACGTTACCTTGGTAACATCTACATGTAGCGTAAGGCGTTGGCCCGGCTGTAAAAAGCGATCGCGGCTAATGGAATTCCAACGCTCGATATCAGCAATAGTAACCCGGAAACGGTTAGCGATACGAGCCAAAGAATCGCCATTACGAACGTTGTACTGCACCGTACGCATCACTGGTGTGCCGCTACTGGCGGTGCTGGTGCTGCTTGCTGAAGCGTTAGCTTGCCAAATCGCTAGGGTTTGCCCAGGCCGCAACATATCGCCCGGCGCCATGTTGTTCCATCGGGCTATATTGGCAATACTCACGTTGTACTTGCGAGATAAATCCCACAAGGTATCGCCGCGTTGCACCCGGTGATCAATTTTTTGCTGACCCTGAGGGCGGCTTTGCGCTGCAGCTAATCGCTGTTCAGTAGAAAGCGTATAGCGCTCTAATGCTTGGCTAGCCACAGGAATCAGTAAATAATCGCCTTGGCGAATCAGCGAGCCGGAGATGTTATTAAACTGCTGAATAGCCTGTACCGTTGTATTGTAGCGGCGGGCGATAACTTGCAAGCTCTCACCCGAACGCACGTGATGGCGTTGCCATGCTAACCAATCAGCTGGATCACTGTCGTTTAAGGCCGCACGAAATTGATTTGCGCGCTCTACCGGTAGTAATAAGGTGTGAGGCCCATCAGGCGCGGTGGCCCAACGGTTGTAGCCAGAGTTATAGCGATGCAAATCTTCCAAGCTCATGCCCGCCATTTCAGCAGCCAAGGCTAAATCAATTTGTTGCCCCACATCCACGATATCGGTTACCCGTTGGTTAGGTATATGTGGCCAAGTTACTGCCCATTCTTCACTATCGCGAAGCAATTCGGCTAAGGCTAATATTTTCGGCACATAATTGCGGGTTTCTTGCGGTAAACTGCTCAGACTCCAATAATCGGTAGGTTTGCCTTCGCGTTCGTTACGGCGCATTGCGCCCAGCACTCTACCTTGGCCACCATTATAGGCAGCGAGGGCAAGTAACCAATCGCCATCAAAGGTTTTATGCAGGCGATCAAAGTAATCAAGAGCAGTGGTGGTAGCGGCCATTACATCGCGGCGACCATCGTACCACCAATCAATTTCTAAACCATAAAAACGGGCTGTACTCGGAATAAACTGCCAAATTCCACTGGCGCGGCCGTGTGAGTAGGCAAAGGTATCGTAGGCACTTTCTACAACCGGAACTAATACTAATTCTAATGGCAAGCCACGCTTCTCTATTTCTTCCACAATTAAATGTAAAAACGGCGCCGCGCGTTGGGTTACACGATTGATGTAGTTCGGATGGCGCAGATACCAATCACGATGGCTTTCAATAAGCGAGTTTGCAGGAATTTCTATGCTCATTTGCAGGCGGATACGATCCCAAAGATCAGCTTGTAAAGCCGCAGGTAGCTGACGATCGATAGCCTGTGCAGATGCAGTACCAGGGTGAATAAGCGCATAGCGCTCAATTCCTTCGCTTTGTGTATGTTGTGGCAACTCTTCTGGTGTTGGCGGCTCTGCTTCCGCGCTAAGTAGCTGGCATCCGCTTAAAAAACTGCTTGCAGCGATTAGTAAAACTAGCTTTTTTATCATGTGGTGTTCTCATTATTATTTGCGCATGCATTCCGGTACATTGTAACCCTTATTATACGGAGCGCAAAAAACAGCAATTAAAAATTATTTTTCCATTCACGAAGTACAGCAAACACATCACTGGCCTGGGTGAGAGGCTTACCGAGCTTAGCTTCTGCGGCGTGCATCACCGAAGGTAAATGTGCCCGTAAGAATGGATTCGTGGCGTGTTCTTCCGCTAGCTCACAGGGCAAGCTAGGTTGGTGTTGTAACCGCTGTGCTGCCACCTGTTTAATGCGTTCGGTAATAGCCAAATTATCCGGCTCTACAGCGTGGGCAAAGGCTAAATTCGCTTGGGTGTATTCATGGCCGCAAAAAACCTTGGTGTCGGCTGGCAATGCGGCCAGTTTATTTAAAGAGTGTAGAAATTGTTTCGGTTCACCCTCGAACATGCGGCCGCAACCTGCAGCAAATAAGGTATCACCGCAAAAAAGGTGGGGCGCTGAGTAAAATGCAATATGATCGAGCGTGTGGCCTGGGCATTCAAGAACGGAAACAATCACCTGCCCAGCAAATAGCGTAAATTGCTCGCCTTCGCGAACGGTATGGCTAATACTGGCAATGTTTTCAGAGGCTGGGCCAATTACCGGGCAAGGGTAATGTTGCAGTAATTCTTGTACGCCACCGGTATGATCCCAATGATGATGGGTAATTAAAATCGCATCTAAACGTAAATTGTGTTGTTGTAAATAGGCAAGTACTGGTTTCGCATCACCCGGGTCTACCACTACACAAGGCTGCGCCGCAGAGGAAGCCTTGGGAGCTTCTTCTTGCAGTAACCAGATGTAATTATCGTTAAACGCTGGGATGGGTGTTATACGCATTATTCGCCTCAACCTGTTATGCTTTAGTTTACAGTATAAAAGGAATAACTATGTGGTTAAAACCAGCAATTAGTGATTATTCACAACCTTTACTTTTAAGCTGGCAACAATGGCGGCAGGGTGAATGGTGGCGAGATTGCTTAGCACGTGCTTTAGAGCCGCATTGGCAAACTATTTTTGGGCATTATTTAGTGCACTTAGGTGCGTTAAGTGCGTTAACGCCAAATAGTTGCCGTATTCGTGAACAATATTACGTAGGCCCAAAGCAGCTGCCTGCTGCTGAACTGAAGAAAGTTGCAGAAATACAACAACGGCAGCTTGCGCAAGTAGTGGCAGATATTAGCGCACTCCCTTTCACTGAGAACAGTATCGATGCCGTGTTTATGGCGCATCAACTTGAGCACCATGAAAACCCTCACGCACTGTTACGCGAGGTAAATCGCGTATTGCGCGCTGATGGCCATGTGGTTATCGCTGTTACTAATCCGTATTCACCAGGCCAACTCATTCGCGCCGTGCCCGCTGTAGGGCAATATCCACCGTGGCAAAGCCGGCTGTTTAGCCGCCAGCGTGTGCTGGATTGGCTTTCGCTAATGCATTATGAAGAAGTAGCAAGTGGCTACTTTGCCGCTGGCGTACCGTGGTCGAAAGAGCGCGATCCAGAGCAGGGTTGGGGGTGGTTAATGCGCGGTTGTAGCTGGGCGCAGAGTGGTTATTACATTGTGGCGCGGAAGCGCGAATGGCCGCTTACGCCAGTGCGTTTAAAACATCAACGGCAGCACCAATTGCGCCCCGAATCAGTAACGGCGCGCATATCTTCGGTGCAGCGGAATTAACTTTCTGGTTGGTAGCCTACATCTTCGTGGGTAGCACGTTCTGTTGCCGCAACACGCGCTAACTCATCGCAGCGCTCGTTACCTGCATTTCCTGTGTGGCCTTTTACCCAATGCCAATTAATTGTATGCGGCTGCACTGCTGCATCTAAGCGTTGCCACAAATCCACGTTTTTCACCGCTTTTTTCTGGCTGGTACGCCACCCATTCAGTTTCCAGCCTGCTAACCATTTGGTTATGCCTTGGCGCACATATTCACTATCTGTATACAGCTCAACATGGCAGGGGCGAGTAAGGGTTTCTAATGCCACCGCAGCAGCTAGAAGTTCCATCCGGTTGTTGGTGGTTAAACGGTAGCCTTCCGCCAGTTCTTTACTGTGCTTACCAGCCTGCATTACCACGCCGTAGCCACCTGGCCCTGGGTTTCCCAAACAAGATCCATCGGTGTATATGGTAACGCTGCCGTTTGTGGTGCTGTTTGTTTTGTTTTGTGTCATAGATGCTTTAAGATAGGTAAATTCAACTGCAGAGTATATGTTGCGAACCAACGAGGCACAAACAATGGCGGGCGATGATTTACAAAAACTTGATGAAAGCCACGATTTAGAGAAGCGGCAAATTGTACTGGATACGGAAACCACCGGCATCGATCCGCAGCAAGGGCATCGTGTAATCGAAATCGGTTGCGTAGAAATGATCGGGCGTAAACTTACTGGTAATCATTTTCATGTTTATTTGAATCCCGAGCGTTTTGTTGAAGAAGAAGCCATTCGTGTGCATGGTATCACCAATGAATTTTTGGTAGATAAACCGGTGTTTGCTCAAGTTGTAGATGATTTCATTGAATTTATCCGCGGCGCTGAATTGGTAATTCACAATGCCCCGTTTGATGTGGGCTTTTTAGATCATGAATTGCGGCTGTTAGGCAGCCAATACGGCCAACTCAGCGATGTTGCTAGCGTATTTGATACCCTAGCTTATGCCCGCCAACAATTTCCTGGGCAACGCAATAGCCTAGATGCTTTGTGTAAGCGTTTCGATGTTGAAAATGGCCATCGCACATTACACGGCGCATTACTGGATGCGGAAATCCTAGCCGACGTTTATTTATTAATGAGCGGTGGCCAACGCAAGTTATTTCAAGCGCCGCAAAGCCAACAATCGGCCGCCGATCGAGAAGAGCAAATTCGTCGCTTAGCGAACGAGCGAGCACCATTAAAAGTGGTTCGCGCCAGTGCCGAAGAACAAGCGGCCCATGCGGCCTATCTGGAAGGAATTACGCAAGAAAGTGGCAAAAGCTTGTGGCTAGTGGCGGAAACATCAACAAATTGAGTAGGATTTTTCAGCAATTGCTTTAAAGGTGAGCAGTTGAACCGAAAACTGTAAAAAAAGGGGTTGACTAGCGGCGACGCTGCTCGTATTATCCTCGCCGCATTCAGGGAGCAGGAAACAGTTAGATTCGTTCGCGGTTTCTGAATCTTGAAAGCAGATGAAAGAGGTATGAATGTTAGTTCATACTGAGGCAACGGAGCGGTAGTTCAGTTGGTTAGAATACCGGCCTGTCACGCCGGGGGTCGCGGGTTCGAGTCCCGTCCGCTCCGCCATTTCCCTTGCTACAGCTAACGCACTAGAATCTGCACCACCTGTGCACCACCTGTGCGGCCTGCCGAAATATCCCACTAGTTTGTAAGATAAATTCCCTCAATAATATTGCCGAGCACAGCACAGCTGATTCATCTTTATAAATCTTCGTAAAGCCCCCTGGTAAAGATGACACTCTTAGTGGATTAAGGCACAATGGCTAACTTCATAAAAATGATCAGTACAGCGAAAATAGGCCGCTAAAATAATACCATTATTTGCGGCTATTGCATGCGGCCATCAGTTGCAGAGTAGCTTGTACTAATAAAAACAATTGCAAGCGGGAGTTTATGAGCGCACAGCCCTTTGTTCATTTACGAATTCATAGTGATTTCTCGATGGTGGATGGTTTACAAAAAGTAAAACCAATCTGTAATCGTGTAGCCGAGTTGGGCATGCCTGCTATGGCACTCACCGATGAAATGAATTTGTGTGGTTTAGTGCGTTATTACCAAACTAGCCGCGGGCTTGGGTTAAAGCCAATTATTGGTGCCGATCTTAATGTTTTAAGTGCCGATTGGCCGGAAGAACCATTTCGGTTAACCGCATTAGCTATGAATGATATTGGCTATAAAAACCTTACCGTGCTGATTTCCGAAGGTTACCTTGCTGGCCACCGCGCCGGTAAACCCTGTATTAACCAAGAATGGTTGGCGCGCTGGGGCGAGGGTATTTTGTTGCTCTCAGGCGGCATAGATGGTGATGTAGGGCGTGCGTTACAGCGTAACTTACACAAGCCACTCGATAATAGCCTGCACTTCTACCAACAGCACTTCGCTGATCGTTTCTACCTTGAACTAACCCGCACTGGCCGCCCTAATGAAGAAGATTACCTGCATGCTGCAGTAGCGGTTGCCAGCGAACATGGCTTACCCGTGGTGGCAACCAATGCGGTAGTATTTCTCAAAGAAGATGATTACGAAGCGCATGAAATTCGGGTGGCGATTCACGATAGCTATACCTTGGCCGATCCGCGCAGGCCGAAACGCTATACTCAGCAGCAATATTTGCGTACCAGCGAAGAAATGCAGGCACTATTTGCCGATATCCCCGAAGCCATCGAAAACACCATCGAAATAGCCCAGCGCTGCAACGTAAACGTGCGCTTGAACGAATATTTCTTACCGAACTTCCCTACTGGCGGCCTTACTGAAGATGAATTCTTAGTAGAGAAATCGCAAGAGGGCCTAGAAGAGCGCCTGCAGTTTTTATTTCCAGATGCCGAGCAGCGCGCGAAAGCACGTGTTGCCTACGATGAGCGCTTAGCGATTGAGTTGGAAGTAATCAATAACATGGGTTTCCCTGGCTACTTCTTGATCGTAATGGAGTTTATTCAGTGGAGTAAAGATAACGGCATTCCAGTAGGCCCAGGCCGAGGTTCCGGTGCCGGTTCATTGGTGGCTTATGCGCTAAAAATTACTGATCTGGATCCACTTGATTTTGATTTGCTATTCGAACGGTTTTTGAACCCCGAGCGGGTTTCTATGCCGGATTTCGATGTTGATTTCTGTATGGATCGCCGTGATGAGGTAATTGATCACGTTGCTGAGTTATATGGCCGCGAGGCGGTATCGCAGATTATTACCTTCGGTACCATGGCGGCAAAAGCGGTAGTGCGAGATGTAGGCCGCGTGCTCGGGCACCCCTATGGATTCGTTGATCGTATCTCGAAACTGATTCCGCCCACACCGGGCATGACCCTCGAACAAGCATTTGTGGAAGAACCGCGCTTACCAGAATTATACGAAAGTGATGATGATGTACGTGAAGTAATTGATATGGCGCGCCGGCTTGAAGGGGTAACTCGCAATGCTGGTAAACACGCGGGTGGGGTGGTAATTGCCCCCACTACTATTACCGATTTCACGCCATTGTATTGTGATTCAGAAGGCCGCTTCCCGGTTACTCAGTTTGATAAAAATGATGTAGAAACGGCCGGTTTGGTTAAATTCGATTTCTTGGGTTTACGCACGCTTACCATTATTCAATGGGCGCTAGACATGGTGAATCCACGCCGTGTTGAAAATGGTGAACAGCCTATTTTAATTGAATCGATTCCACTTACGGATAGCCGCTGTTTCGATGTGTTGAAAAAAGGTGATACCACGGCAGTATTCCAGCTGGAATCGCGGGGTATGAAAGAGCTGATTAAGCGCTTACGGCCGGATAGTTTCGAAGATATTATCGCCTTAGTGGCCTTATTCCGGCCAGGCCCACTGCAATCGGGTATGGTAGATAACTTTATTGATCGAAAACACGGTAAAGAGGCCGTTTCTTATCCAGACGCTACGTGGCAGCATGATTGCTTAAAACCGATTCTAGAGCCTACCTACGGCGTTATTTTGTACCAAGAGCAGGTAATGCAAATAGCCCAGGTAATGGCCGGTTATTCGCTTGGTGAAGCCGATCTATTACGCCGAGCTATGGGTAAGAAAAAGCCAGAAGAAATGGCTAAGCAGCGCGCGGTATTCGCTGAGGGCGCGAAGAATAACAATATTGATCCTGAATTGGCGATGAAAATCTTCGATTTGGTGGAGAAGTTCGCAGGTTATGGCTTTAACAAATCGCATTCTGCGGCGTACGCGTTAGTTTCGTATCAAACCCTATGGATGAAAGTACATTATCCAGCCGAGTTTATGGCCGCGGTTATGTCGGCGGATATGGATAACACCGATAAGATCGTAACCCTCGTAGATGAATGTGAGCGTATGGGGCTTACCATTTTGCCGCCGGATGTTAATGTTGGCCAACACAAATTTGCGGTAGATACGGCCGGGCATGTGGTATACGGTATTGGTGCTATTAAAGGGGTGGGCGAGGGGCCGATAGAAGCAATTATTGCCGCCCGCTCGGAAGGCGGTGCGTTTACCGATTTATTTGATTTTTGTTGCCGGGTAGATTTGAAGAAACTGAATCGCCGGGTAATGGAGCGCCTAATTAAAGCAGGTGCCATGGATTCGCTTGGGCCACATCGGGCAACGCTGATGGCTAGCTTAGATAAAGCCATGCGCCAAGCTGAGCAACACGCGAAAGCCGAAGAAGTAGGCCAGCACGATCTATTTGGTGTGTTGGCAGCTGAACCCGATAAAATTGAGCATGAATTTGAACATGTTGCTAAGTGGCCAGAGAAAGTATGGCTAGAGGGTGAGCGAGAAACGTTAGGCTTGTATTTAACCGGCCATCCAGTGAATCAGTATCGTGAAGAGCTAAGTAAGTATACCAGCTGCCGAATAGCCGATATTCGCGCCACACGCAAAGGTGAACAGCTCTCGGTGGCCGGTTTAGTGCTAGATACCCGCTCGATGATCAACAAAAAGAATCAGCGCTGGGGCTTGGTAACACTAGATGATAAGAGCGCTCGTATTGAAATACGCTTATTTAATCGAGAGTATGAGCAATATGAAGCGTTACTAGAGAAAGACCAAATTCTCTGGATGAAAGGAGAGATCCGATTTGATTCTTTCGCTGGGGGCAATACAATGACCGCCAGCGAAGTTATGACCTTAGAACAAGCGCGGGCACAATACGTGCGTGCATTAGAATTATCGCTTACACTTACAGATAACGCGATTCCACAACAGGTGATACAGATCATCCGCGATGCACCGCGGGGAACCTGTCCAGTTCGTTTTGTTTGCAAGCTAGATGGCGCTCAGGCGTTATTAGAATCGGCTCCGGAGTGGTTTATTGAGCCGAGCGACGATGTATTATACGAATTAAAATTGCAGTTGGGCGAAACTTGCGTGCAACTGAGCTTTGAATAGAACCTGGAAGCTACTAAATGAATCCGAATTTTTTAGAGTTTGAACAACCAATTGCAGAACTACAGGCGCAAATTGACGAGTTGCGCGCGGTGGGTGCGAAGGGCGATTTGAATATCGACCTAGAAAAAGAAGTGAAGCAGCTTCAGAAAAAACGTAAAGAACTTACGGAAAAGATCTTTTCCGATCTGGGTGCTTGGCAAGTGGCGCAATTAGCGCGCCATCCGCTGCGCCCGTATACCCTTGATTACATTAATATGATCTTCACCGAGTTCGATGAACTGGCGGGTGACCGTGCCTATGCAGACGATAAAGCTATCGTTGGCGGTATTGCGCGTATTGATGGCAAGCCGGTGATGGTGATTGGCCAGCAAAAAGGCCGGGAAACCAGAGAAAAGGTGCGGCGCAATTTTGGTATGCCAAAACCTGAGGGCTATCGCAAAGCATTACGCCTAATGGAAATGGCCGAGCGCTTTAATATGCCTATTCTTACCTTTATCGATACACCGGGTGCCTATCCAGGGATTGGTGCTGAAGAACGTGGCCAAAGTGAAGCCATTGCGCGGAACTTAAAAGTAATGGCGCGTTTAAAAGTACCCACAATTTGCACCGTAATTGGTGAAGGTGGTTCTGGTGGTGCATTGGCAATTGGTGTTGGCGATAAAGTAAATATGTTGCAATACAGTACCTATTCGGTAATTTCACCTGAAGGCTGTGCTTCGATTTTATGGAAAAGCGCAACCAAAGCAGAACTAGCTGCCGAAGCCATGGGCGTTACTGCGCAGAGTTCATTAGAGCTTGGCTTGATTGATGAAATCATCGAAGAGCCATTGGGCGGTGCGCATCGCGATTACGAAGAAATTGCCAAGCGCTTGAAGCAACGGTTGTTGATCGACATTGATGCAATGTCGGGGCTCTCGAAAGAAGAGCTGTTAGAGCGGCGTTATAAAAAGCTGATGTCGTTCGGCTATAATTAACCAGCTCAATGGCCGCTTCTAAAGCGGCCGTTTGCATTTAAGGAGCTTTGCTTGGCCAACGTTGATTTATTTCCGGTTTATGCTCAGCAAATGGCGGCACTGCAGTTGCAGCCTGGCCAGCAAATTGTGGTAGCGCTGGGCGGTGGTGCAGATTCGCAAACCGTGCTGGATCTTACCCTTCGTTATCGTGAGCAGCACCCACAATACCGCTATTTAGCCATTCATTTAGACCATTATTTCCACCCAGATTCTCCGCAATGGGCCGCGTTTCTAAAGGCGTATTGCGCGCGTGCCAATATCGATGCCATTGTGGAGCCGCTGGCAGTGCTCCAGGGGCCGCGTATGAGTAAAGAAGAGCAGGGGCGGGAAGCGCGCTATCAGCGCATGGCAGAGCTAATGAGCGATGATGCGGTATTGTTGCTTGGCCAACATCAAAATGATCAAGTAGAAACCTTATTACTGCAATTAAAGCGAGGTGCCGGCCCAAAAGGCTTGGCAGCAATGGCGGCAATTGCTGATTTTCAGAATGCGCAACGGATTTGCCGGCCATTATTAACAGTGAGCAAAGCACAGATTTATGCCTACGCGCAGCAGTTTGCTGTGGAGTGGATTGAAGACACCACCAATACGGATACCCGAATTGAACGCAATTTTATGCGCCATGAGGTAGTGCCGGTGCTGTGCGAGCGCTGGCCGCAATTCTTAACTACCGCATCACGCTCGGCAGCGTTATGTGCGGAACAAAGCGCACTACTTGATGAATTGTTGGCCGAGCGATTAGCAGAACGCTTAGAAAGTGATGGCCGGCTGCGGTTAACTGATTGGTGGCAGCTATCTGCGCAAATGCAGCGTGGCTTGTTACGCGCGTGGTTGTATCATCGGCAGGTAAAAGCGCCTAGTTTTGCGCTGCTCAATGAGTTACAAACGCAAATTCAGCGCAGCCAAGGCGGCAAACAAGTGCGGGTAAGTTGGGGCTTAGTTACCGTGCAGCGCAAACAAAAATGGCTAGAGCTCGTGAGCATTTCCGGAGCAAATTCCGCAGCAGAGAATACAGAGTAATAGTTCGTTACATTTTTCTAGCAATTAATTTTCCTTTAATCTCATCCAAAACACTGACATTGGCCGTTATTGAGTAGATAATGCGCAGCTATACAAACCTGTTAAAAAAATAAGCTTGGTGGTGATACTGCAATTCCTGCTCAGGGGCTTCGATCACACGCCATTTTGTGTGCATATAAGGTAAACCGTAATCATGACGCAACCACAATTAAACCAACAAAAAAAATCATTTCGTTGGCTTTATTTAATACTTCCTCTCGCTATTATTGCCCTCGCCGTTGTCATCTTTTTCGTGATGAAATCAATGCGCCAAGCTCCTGAGCAAGTGCCGAGTGATCGGTTACCGGTGTTGGTAGAGTACATCGAGGCACAACGTAAAACGGTGCAGTTTGTGGTTCCAGGGCAGGGTAATGTAATGCCATTGCATGCTACGCAGATTACTGCGGAAGTAAGTGGCCGCATTGTGTGGGTATCACCGAAGTTCGTAGCGGGCGGTTTTTTCGATGTAGGCGAACCGATGTTGCGCTTAGAGCCCTTTGATTACGAGAGTAATGTAGACGAAGCACGGGCAAATTTAGCACGTGCGCAAGCTGCGGTTGCGGAAGAGCGTGCTCGAGGCCAAGTTGCGGAAGCTGAATGGCGTTCCATTCAAGCGGGAGAAATCCCAGAGCTCGGCTTGCGGCGCCCACAACTTGCCAGTGAATTAGCGAACTTACAATCAGCACAAGCACGGTTTGCACAGGCAGAGCGTAATCTGCAGCGTACCGAAATTAAGGCACCGTTTGCTGGGGTGCTGCAAAGTAGAAATGTAAACTTAGGCCAGTTTATTTCAATGAACAGTAATGTGGGTACCTTATTTGGCACCAATGTTGCGGAAATACGCTTACCGCTTGCCGATTTCGATTTGTCGCTGATTGATGCGCCAGTGGGTAGAGACGAGGATTTCGTTGGCCCGAGTGTGCGGTTACGCGCCGAAGTAGCTGGAGTAACCCATGAATGGCAAGGCTATTTAGCACGTACTGAAGGCGTAGTGGATCCAGACCGCCGTGTTACTTTCGCAGTAGTGGAAGTTGCCGATCCGTACAACCGCAAAACCGATTCGCACCCAACACCACTTAGTTTTGGCCGTTTTGTGCGAGCCGAAATTAGCGGTATTGAAGTAGCAAACCTGATTGAATTACCGCGCTACGCGGTGAACAGTAATGCGCAACTATGGGTAATTACACCAGAGCGTACATTAGAGCAACGCACGGTGGAAATATATCGCCGTGATCGCAATAGTGTTTATCTTACCGGTGGGCTTGGCGATGGTGAGTGGGTAATGCTTACTCAGCTGCAAACGCCTTTGAATGGTATGCGTGTGCGTACTCCTGAAGATATCGAACAAGTAGTTCGTGAACCAGTGAGTGAGGAATAAGCATGCAGCGTGAAACAGGAATTATTGCTTGGTTTACCCGTAATCGTGTAGCTGCTAACTTGCTGATGTTTCTTATTATTGTGGCAGGTATTGTAGCGGTTTTTCAAATTCGTAAGCAAACCTTCCCCACCATTGAACCGAACATTATTAGTGTTCGGGTAGTTTATCCTGGCGCGGCTCCGCAGGAAGTAGAGCAGGGGGTTGTGATCCGCATTGAAGATGCCATTGATGAAATTGAAGGTATTAAGCGTATCTCGAGTACCGCAAATGAGGGGATGGGCACGGTAAGTATCGAAGTTGAAAGTGGCTATGATATTCAAGAAGTGATGGATGAAGTGCGCATGGGAGTTGATAGTATATCGAGCTTTCCAGCGCAAATTGAACCCCCTTTGGTGTATCGGATTCGGCCGCAACAACCGATTATTTGGGTGTCTATTTATGGCGACCTAGATGAACGTTCGCGGAAAAATTTAGCGCGTGAAGTTCGCGATGATATCCGCTCGTTGCCAGGCATTTCTAATGCTACCTTGGTGGGCTCTCGCAATGATGAAATTGCTATCGAAATCACCGAACACGAGTTGCGTGAACACGGCTTAACCTTCCAACAAGTAGTACAAGCGGTGCGTGGCAGCTCTATTGATATTCCTGGCGGCACCATTCGTACTCCTACCGGTGATATTTTATTGCGCGCAAAAGGGCAAAGCTACAGTGGTGCCGAGTTTGAAGATATCGTGCTAAAACGCTACCCCGATGGTACCCGTTTAACTATCGGTGATATCGCTATTGTGCGTGATGATTTCGTTGAAACTCGTGCATTTGCTGAATTTGATGGCAGCCGCGCCACCTTTGTAAGGGTAAACTCGGTAGGCGAACAAAATGATTTAGCCATTGCGAAAGCAGTAAAAAATTACATTGATAAAAAAGCACCTACGTTGCCGGAAGAGGTGATGCTAGCGCATTGGGGGGATAGTTCATATTATTTGCAAGGCCGCCTCGATTTAATGCTGAAAAACATGTATTTCGGTATCGCTCTTGTGTTCATTGCACTTACCTTGTTCCTACAACTGCGCTTAGCGTTTTGGGTGATGATCGGCCTGCCGGTATCATTTCTAGGCGCTTTGGCGATGATGAATTTAGGCACATTTAATGTGTCTATCAACATGATCTCTTTGTTCGGGTTCATACTCGTATTGGGGATCGTGGTGGATGATGCCATTATCATCGGAGAAAGTGCTTACTCCGAAATTGAGGAGCATGGCAAAACAGAAGATAACGTAATTCGCGGTGCTAAAAAGGTAGCGGTTCCGGCAACTTTTGGGGTACTTACCACGGTGGTGGCATTTTTACCAATGCTCATGGTGGGGGGCACAATGGCACCGATATGGGAATCTATTGCTTATGTTGTTATCTTTTGTTTGCTGTTTTCGTTGGTGGAATCGAAATGGATTCTTCCAGCCCACATTAATGGCATGAAGTTCTCAAAAACCCAAGAATCAAAGCAAAATGGCTTTCAACGTTTTCGCAATCGCTTCGCTGATGGCTTAAAAAACTTTGTACAAAACCGTTATCGGCCATTTGCTCATTTTTGTGTAAAGCATCGCTACACAACCATTGCCAGCTTTGTTGCCTTAGCCATTATTATGGGGGGGTTACTTTCCGGTGGTTTTGTACGATGGGTATTCTTCCCGAATATTCCGAGTGATTTTTTACAAGCAAACGTAGAAATGCAGCCAGGTACCAATGAAGAAGTTACGGCGCGAACGCTGGAAACCATTCGTGCTGAACTATACACAATGAATGATGAATACCAGCAGGAACATGGTGAAGAGTTACTAGCGCACGTGAATATGTTCTTGAACAGTGCAGAGCGGGGCACATTATTCGTTGAGTTATCAAAAGGTGAGCAGCGAGAAATTGATGGTTTTCGAGTTATTAATGAATGGCGCGAACGCGTTCCGGAACTTGCCGGGGTAAAAGATCTTAACTTTAGTGGCTCTGCTGGCGGCCCAGGTGGTGGGTATGATATTGAGTTTCAACTCAGTGGTACCGAGCTTAATGCGCTAGCTGCGGCAGCTTCAGAGTTACGTACAGTGCTGGCAGGGTATGGTGGCGTATTTGATATTTCCGATACCTTCGGTCCGCCACGCGAAGAAATCCAAATGCGCTTACTGCCAGCAGCGGATGCTGCCGGTATTACCCTACAAGATTTAGCGAGCCAAGTTCGTAATGCCTTCTATGGCGCTGAAGCGCAGCGATTGCCTAGAAACGACGAAGAAGTAAGGGTAATGGTGCGCTACCCGTTAGCTGAACGGCAATCGATTGGTAATCTTGAAAATATGCAAATTCGCACTGCGGATGGCCGCGAAATTCCATTCCGCGAATTAGCCACCAGCTCCGTAGGTGATGGCTTCAGTACTATTAATCGGGTAAATGGCGTGCGTAGCGTGAATGTGCGCGCGCGAGTGGACAAAGATAGAGTAGAGCCAAGCTCGGTAGTGCGGGATGTACAGCAAAATTATTTACCAGAAATCTTGCAGCATTACCCGCAGGTTCGCTTTGGTTTAGAAGGGGCTAGTTTAGATGAGCGAGATGCGCTGAGATCGTTAGCACTAGGCGCGATATTCGCTATGTTTGGCATTTACGCTTTGATAGCGATACCGTTGAAATCGTATAGCCAACCATTGATTATTATGTCGGTTATCCCGTTCGGTATTATTGGTGCTATTTTCGGTCACTTTGTTTTACAAATGCCACTGAGTTTACTCAGCTTATTTGGTATCATAGCGCTCGCTGGGGTGGTTGTGAACGATAGCTTGATCTTGGTGGATTATGTGAATAATACGCGAGATAAAGTGAATAGCTTACAAGAAGCGGTAGTGAGTGCAGGATGCTCGCGTTTCCGGGCAATTGTACTTACTTCATTAACTACCTTTATGGGCTTAACACCTATCGTACTTGAACGCAGCATGCAGGCGCAATTTGTAATACCCATGGCGATTTCATTAGCGTTTGGTATTCTATTTGCTACCGTAATTACGCTGTTGTTGATACCATGTTTATATATGGTACTCGATGATTTTAAACACCTTTTTTCGCGTAACAAAAACGCCAACGAAGCGGCAGTTACAGTGAACTAATATTAGGAGAATACCCAATGCTCTCAATTCCATTATTGGATATTGTTGCCTTTTGTTGGTTTGTGAGCATTTGGGTAGGCTACGCTATCTTTGCCCGTAAACGGGCTAAAACCCATCATTCACTTTCCAGTATTCTTTGCACTTTGCGCGTAGAGTGGATGGATGCTGTAGTGCGCAAAGATAATCATATTGCCGATGCCGCGTTGGTGGGGAATGTGGAACGAACCGTTACCTTCTTTGCATCCTCAACGATTTTTGTGCTTGCCGGTGTGCTTACGGTAGTGGCATCGAATGATGCCTTTGTGCGTGTGCTCGAGGAAATTCCGTTTACCGTGGAGCAAAGCCATGGCTTAGTGCTGCTCAAGCTTTCCGGTATCGCTGGTATTATGGTGTATGCATTTTTCAAATTCACTTGGGCGGTGCGCCAGTTTGGCTTTGTGTCGATTTTATTGGGTATGGCGCCATCGGTATCGCGCGCTACCGTAACACAAGAAGAACGAGTTGCTTTTTCGTTGCATGCGGCTAAAGTTCTTGATCAAGCCGGCCACGAATATAATTATGGCTTACGCGCCTATTATTTTGTATTAGCCTATTTATCTTGGTTTGTAAGCCCTTGGTTATTAATTGCCGCTAGTATTATTGTGGTTGCTGTATTGTATCGCCGTGAATATCGTTCGCATGTGCTCCGTGCGCTATTAGCTACGCAGAATTACCAGCCTGGGCCGAAGCAGAAAGGCGATCTTTAAAAGCAACTTGGAGTTTTTGTGATTACTCAGTTTACCGAGCAGAATTTTCTACAGTTCACCCTACAGCATGAATGGGGAACCGCAATCGATGTACAACAAACCCTTGCTAATGGCACCCGCATGGAAATTTGGGATAGCGGTGTTGTTTGTTTTACTCCTGCACAGGAAGCATCACCCTTCGATTTAGTGTTATCAAGTGCAGTACATGGTGATGAAACCGCTCCCATTGAGATATGTGATAGCTTAATTGAGGCCATTCGTTGCGGTGCGCTGCAATTGAAAACTCGTGTACTGTTTTTAATTGCCAATCCTGCCGCTATCAACATAGGTGAGCGATTTGTAGAAGAGAACATGAACCGGTTGTTTAGTGGCGCTCATAGTAAAGGTGAGGTGCAGAACAAAGAGCGCGAACGCGCCAAAGCAATTGAAGGCTATGTGCGGCGCTTCTATAACGAAGGTGGCAGAGGCCGCCAGCGCATGCATTACGATATGCACACGGCAATCCGTGATTCCAAGCATGAAAAATTTGCCGTGTATCCGTATCAGAATGGCAAGCCTTATTCCAAGCGCCAGTTGCAATTATTAGCAGCTTTAGATGTACCTGTAGTGCTGCTGCATGATGGCCCTACCACTACATTTTCCTATTTTTCTGTAAATGAGTTTGCTGCTGATGCTTTTACTCTTGAACTGGGCAAAGTTCGGCCATTTGGTGAAAACGATATGCAGAAGTTTGCCAAAACCAAACAGCAGTTACAGCACCTACTTACCGAGGGTTACAGCAGCTATGAGCAAAGCGGTAACCCGAATGAATTAGCGATTACTATCTATAAAGTACTCCGCAGCATTAACCGTACCCAAGCTGATTTTCGGTTGAATTTCTCCGCTGATCTGGCCAATTTCACTGCTTTTCGGAAGGGTGATGTATTGGCTGAAGATGGTGATACCCAGATCCGTGCTGAAGTGGATGGCGAAGCGGTTATCTTTCCTAATGCGAACGTTGCTATCGGGCAACGCGCCCTGCTTACCGTTACGCCCATCGAAATTTCCGCTGTACGCATGAATGAACAGTAATTTGTAGTAAACTGTAGCAACAAAGTTTGCAACGCAGTTAACGTAAAGGTAAAGTTCGCCACAAAGTTATAACATCATAGAGAGAGCGCTATGGCTAAGCAAATGGCAAAAGACCCGCAAAAAACCGCAGTGGTAACCGATCTGCAGGTAATTAGCGGCAATGCACTGAACATTCCGATGTATCAGTTGCTAAAAGAAGATGGCACCGTGCACAAGGGCGCAGAGCTGCCTGAGATCGATAAAGAGCTCGCTTTAAAAATGTTTAGCACCATGCAGTTTATTCGTGTGCTAGATGAGCGCATGATCGCAGCGCAGCGCCAAGGCCGTATTAGTTTTTACTTATCTTCATTGGGTGAAGAATCTGCAGCAATAGGTTCCGCTGCCGCGCTTGAGTTTGCAGATATGATTATGGGCCAGTATCGCGAGCAAGGTTCACTTGCGTTTCGCGGTTTCACGATTGAACAGTTTATGAACCAGCTGTTCTCGAACGCCAAAGATTTGGGTAAGGGCCGGCAAATGCCAGTGCATTACGGCTCTGCTGCATTAAACTTCATGACCATTTCTTCACCACTAGGAACGCAGATTCCGCAAGCTGCTGGCTATGCATATGGCCAAAAGCAGAGTGGAGATAAAACCTGCACCCTATGTTATTTCGGTGAAGGTGCCGCTTCAGAAGGTGATTTCCATGCCGGTATGAATATGGCTGCGGTACTGAAAGTTCCCGTTATCTTTTTTTGCCGTAATAATGGTTACGCAATTTCTACTCCAGCTGCCGAACAGTTTGCGGGCGATGGTATTGCGCCGCGTGCCGTAGGCTATGGTATGAAAGCAATTCGCGTAGATGGCAACGATATTTTTGCCGTATACAAAGCAACCCAAGAAGCACGCCGCTTAGCTGTGGAAGAAAATGAGCCCGTATTGATTGAAGCCATGTCGTATCGTATGGCTGGGCACTCAACTTCTGATGATCCCACTGGCTATCGTTCGCGGGAAGAAGAAGAGGAGCGCCGTATTCGTGAGCCTATGATTCGTTTCCGTAAGTGGTTGGTAGCGCAAGGCTGGATAACTGATGAAGAAGCCGATAAGCAGCAACAACAGCATAAAGAAACGGTGCTAGCCGCGTTAAAAGAAGCGGAGAAAGTTCCAGTGCCGCATATTGATGAAATTATTAACGATGTATATGCAGAGCCAACCGATGCGCTGAAAGCGCAACTCGCGGAGCTGAAACAGCATATCGCAAAATACCCAGATGCCTATCCAAACACTTCAGGGGGCGTGAAATAATGGCAAAGATGAATTTACTCCAAGCCATCAATAGTGCCCTTGATGTGGCCATGGCGAAGAACGATAAAGTATCTGTATTTGGTGAAGATGTGGGCCATTTTGGTGGCGTTTTCCGCGCTACCAGTGGTTTACAAGAAAAATATGGCCGCAATCGTTGTTTCAATACTCCGCTGGTTGAGCAAGGTATTATCGGTTTCGCGAATGGTTTAGCTGCCCAAGGTAGCTTTCCGGTGGCAGAAATCCAGTTTGGCGATTATATTTTTCCAGCCTTTGATCAAATTGTGAATGAAACGGCGAAGTTCCGCTATCGTTCAGGTAATGAATTTAATGTTGGTGGTTTAACCATTCGTACGCCATACGGCGGCGGTATTCATGGCGGCCATTATCATTCGCAATCACCAGAAGCTTATTTTGCCCATACACCAGGCTTAAAAATTGTAATGCCGCGTAATCCGTATCAAGCAAAAGGATTACTGCTGAGCGCCATTTTTGATCCAAACCCAGTAATTTTTATGGAACCGAAGCGCTTATATCGCGCAGCGGTAGGTGAAGTTCCGGAAGAAGAATACACCTTGCCACTGGGCAAAGCCGAAGTAGTGCAAGAAGGTACTGATGTAACGGTAGTGGGCTGGGGTGCACAAGTTGAAGTAATTGAGCGGGCTGCTGAACTTGCCAAGAAAGATGGTGTAAGCGTTGAAATTGTGGATTTACGCAGCATTTTACCTTGGGATGTAGAAACGGTAGCGAAATCAGTTATGAAAACTGGGCGTGTGGTAGTAAGCCAAGAAGCGCCGCATACCATGGCATTTGGTAGTGAAGTTGCCGCCACCATTCAAGAACAATGCTTTTTATATCTTGAATCGCCAGTAATGCGCGCATCGGGTATTGATACACCGTATCCGCTAGCGCATGAAAAAGAGTATTTTTCAGATCATCTGAAAACATACGAAGCGATTAAGCGTTCACTGAATTACTAAGAGGAACTCGCATGAGCACGGATTTCATTTTGCCAGATATCGGTGAAGGTATCGTAGAGTGTGAAATCGTTGAATGGCAGGTTAAAGAAGGCGATTCAGTACAAGAAGATCAGGTTGTTGTAGAAGTAATGACCGATAAAGCAGTGGTAGAAATCCCTGCTAAATTTGATGGTACAGTAACCAAACTTTATTATGCCAAGGGCGATATCGCCAAAGTAGGCGAGCCATTGTTTGCGATTGATGCAGAGGGTGGTAACCCACCAGCAACTGCAGAAAGCGAACCACAGCCTGCGGCACCGGCGGATTCAAAACCAGAAGAAATACGCACAACTTCTGCAAGTAATGGCGCCGCTACCGATTTCATTTTGCCAGATATTGGTGAAGGCATCGTAGAGTGTGAAATTGTTGAATGGTTAGTTCAAGAAGGTGATGCCATTGCGGAAGATCAGGTTGTTGTAGAGGTAATGACCGATAAAGCTGTGGTGGAAATCCCAGCTAAATCAGATGGTACCGTGGGTAAATTATATTATGCCAAAGGTGAGATTGCCAAAGTAGGCGAGCCTTTGTTTGCCATTGTGGAAGCCGGTTCTGTTGCTGATGATTCAGCTACTGCAGAAGTGCCATCTGCAAATTCGGCTGCTTCGAGTTCTGCAAGTGCGCCGGCGGTGGCTTCTACAGCACGCCCAGCGGGTGGTGAATTTGCAGCACCTCAGCCAGCGGCAGAAGGTAAAGTATTAGCTAGCCCAGCGGTACGCCGCCGTGCTCGTGAAGCGAATATCGATCTTACGCAAGTGCAGGGTACTGGTAAAAAAGGCCGCATTCTCAAAGAAGATTTAGATAACTCTGCAAGCGTTAGTGCCACTAGCAGCAGTGCTGCAAGCGCACCGCAAGCAAGCAAAGCACCAGTTGCTGGCGGCACACGCACTGAACCGGTACGCGGTGTACGCGCAGCAATGGCGCGACAAATGGCTGAATCGGTGCGTACTATTCCGCATTTCACCTATGCTGAAGAGTTCGATTTAACTGATTTACGCATTATGCATGCAAAATTGAAGGCGCAGTACGCAGAGCAGGGTGTGCGGTTAACCTTAATGCCATTCTTTATTAAAGCAATGAGCTTAGCGTTAAGCGAATTCCCGATTATGAATGCGCAGTTAAATGACGATGCTACGGAAATCACCTATTTTGATGATCACAACATTGGTATGGCAGTAGCCACTAAAGTTGGTTTGATGGTGCCGAACATTAAGCAGGTGCAGAACAAATCGCTGCTCGAAGTAGCGGAAGAAGTAAATCGCTTAACCGCGGCAGCCCGCGAAGGCAAAGTAGCGCAAGCCGATATGAAAGGTGGCACGATCACGATTTCGAATATCGGTGTTGTGGGCGGTACGGTAACTACGCCAATCATTAATAAGCCGGAAGCGGCTATTGTGGCTTTAGGTAAAGTGCAAACCTTACCGCGCTTTGCTGCCGATGGCAGTGTTGTGGGCCGCGATATGATGGTGGCGAGTTGGAGTGGCGATCATCGCATTATTGATGGTGCTACCATTGCTAACTTCAATAAACGCTGGCAGCAATTCTTGGAAGATCCAATGCAAATGCTAACGGTCATGCGTTAAATTAGCGCGTTAAGTTAGCGCGCTATTGTGTTCTGCAAAGGGTAGAAATACAAAGGCTCCGCTTACTGCGGAGCCTTTGTTATTGTGTGTTACGAGTTGCGTTACGGAATATAAAGCCTAGGGCTGTTGTTAGCTTAAGCTCAAGGGCCTAGGGCTTTTGCGCCGCATGCGCTTCTAAAACGTCGCGTACAGGCTTAAAGCTGCGCCGATGAATAGGGCTTGGTCCGTGTTCTTTCAGCGCTGCTAAATGCTCTACAGTGCCATATGCTTTATGTTTAGCGAAGTTATAATGAGGATAGCGTTCATGCCATTCCAACATTTGCCGATCTCGCTCAACTTTAGCTAATATCGATGCCGCGCCAATACAGGCTTCTTTCAAATCCCCCTTAATAATAGCTTCGGCAGGAATACTTAATTTCGGTACCCGATTGCCATCAATTAGGGCCTGCTCAGCAGCTACTGGCAGTGCTTCAATAGCGCGTTTCATGGCCAGCATTGAGGCATGCAAAATATTCAGTTCATCAATTTCTGCAACATCACATTGGGCAATAGCCCAAGCCAGCGCTTTTTCTTTGATTTCGATACTTAACGCGTTGCGTTTTTTCTCGCTAATTTTCTTAGAATCGGTAATGCCAGTAATTGGGTTGTTCGGATCAAGAATTACTGCCGCCGCAACCACTGGGCCAGCAATCGGGCCGCGGCCAGCCTCATCGGCGCCGCAAATATAAATTGTACTGTGCATACAGCCTTTAGCCTTATTAGAAACAGATTTTATTAACGAGCTGGCGAATTTGTTGTTGCGCTGGCGTAACTTCCGCCAAGGTAATAAATTCATCGGGCTGATGGGCTTGGCGAATAGATCCGGGGCCCATTACGATCGTTTCGCAGCCAAGGGCATCTACAAATGGCGCTTCTGTACAATAGTTTGCAGGCTCTGCTGTATTGCCGCTGATTTCTTCAGCCATTTTCACTAACGCAGCATCGGCCGGGCATTCGTAACCCGGGATGGGTTCATGCATGGCATGAATTTCTAACGCACCAGGATACAACTGATGAATGGGTGCTAAATGTGCAGCTAACATTTCATGCAGGGTTTCAATGCGCATACCAGGCAGTGGCCGCATATCCATGTGTAACTCGCAGCATGCACAAATACGGTTGGCGGCATCGCCACCATGAATATGGCCGAAATTTAAGGTTGGGTAGGGCACTGCAAATGCAGGTTGGTGAAACTTGTTTTGCAGATCTTGCTCCAGCTGCTTCAAATAGCCAAGGGTTTCATGCATTACACTGATCGCATTGAGCCCCATTGCTGGGTTGGAACTATGCCCCGAGCGGCCAGTAATTCGCACACAATCGGTGGTGTGGCCTTTGTGCATGCGCACAGGAACCATATTGGTAGGCTCACCAATTACGGCAAACTCGGGCTTTAAATTTGGGAACCGGTGTAATTCACGCGCGCCGGCCATACTGGTTTCTTCATCAGCGGTAGCTAAAATACGCAGGGGCTTTTTCATTTTGCTAAAATCAAGATCGCGAATCGCCTCGATAACAAAGGCGAAAAAACCTTTCATATCCGCACTACCTAGGCCGTATAAGCGATTGTCTGCTTCAGTAAGGGTGAATGGATTACGAGTCCAGCGGCCTTCATCCCACGGCACGGTATCGGTGTGGCCAGCCAATAATAGGCCACTGGCTTGCGCTTGTCCTGCAACCTGCTCGGGCTCTGGGCCAATACTCGCCAAGAGGTTAAATTTACCTTGTTGCCGCTCTAGTTCTTGAATTTCTACTTTAAAACCTAGGCTTGATAACCATAATCCCAATAATTCGATTACTTGGCGATTGCTAATATCCCATTGTGGCTCAAGGCAAGAAACTGAAGGTGCCGCGATTAGCTCACGATACATATTGAGAAAAGATGGCAAGGTGGGTGCAGACATAAATACCTCGTTCACTAAAATAGGGGGCTTACAATCGCTTTGGCTATGGTTACGCAGATTGCCAAGAATTAGTGCATCTTAGCATGCTTTTTAGTACAAAAAAGCTGGGCACCTTGCGGAGCCCAGCTTATTTTTTGCTAACTAAGTATTACTTATAATGCTGGGTATACGTAGTTCGCTTGCACACCTAATGGGATACCAATTGCCCAGTACAATAATAGGAATGCGGTCCAGATAATACCGAGCGCAATGCTGAATGGCAGCATCATGGATACCAAGGTACCAATACCTGTGCCTTTCACATAGCGTTGGCAATACACTACTACCAGTGGGAAGTATGGTAAGAGTGGTGTAACAATGTTGGAAACCGAATCACCTACACGGTAAGCCGCCTGGGTTAAATCTGGCGAGATGCCAAGTTGCATGAGCATGGGTACGAAGATCGGTGAAATCAATAGCCACTTGGCGCTTGCAGAGCCTACGAATAGGTTAATAATTGCCACCAATGCCACAATACCTACGAGGGTTACCGAGCCAGGAACAGCCAACGCTTGCAGGAAGTTCGCACCTTTCATTGCGATCAAAATACCAAGATTTGAATCACCGAAGGCTTTAATGAACAACGCACAGAAAAACGCCATTACCAAGTAATAGGCCATGGTTTCCATGGTTTTCGACATGGCAACGATTACATCTTTCGATTCTTTAAAGGTACCGGCTATGAAACCATGCACAATGCCGGGAACCCAAAATAGCAAGAAGATAATCGGTACAATAGATTGCATTAACGGGGCATCAAAGGCTGCAATTTCACCTTCCGGTGAGCGCATAGCTGAAGTTTCTGGCCATACCGCCGCCGCCAGTAATACCACACCTAACAACATGGTAAGGCCGCCAGCATTAAATGCTTTGCGATCACGTGGGGTTACTTCTTCGATTGTTGGAATTTCATTCGGATCGCCATCTACCACAACATCTTTTAAGCGAGGCTCAATCACTTTATCGGTAAGGTACCAACCCACTAGCACTACAACAATTGATGAAGCAGCGGTGAAATACCAGTTGTTTAATGGGTTAAGCATTACGCTTGGGTCTAGCAACTGCGCCGCTTCTTGGGTAATCCCTTGCAGCATTGGATCAATGGCGCTTGGCACAAAGTTGGCACTAAAGCCGCCCGATACACCCGCAAACGCTGCGGCAATACCGGCCAATGGATGCCTGCCAGCAGCATAGAAAATAATACCACCGAGCGGAATAACCAATACGTAACCCGCATCAACTGCCGTGTGGCTTACAATAGCAACGAGGATAAGAATCGGTGTTAGCAACACTTTGGCGGTGTTGTTCAACAGCAATTTAATACCTACATTGATAAAGCCACTACGTTCAGCTACACCGATACCTAGCATCGCTACCAGCACTACGCCGAGCGGTGCGAATGAGGTGAAGGTGGTTACCATATTGGCTAAGAAAGAGGCCATGGCTGCAGGTGCTAGTAAGTTCTGTACTTCTACCGGCGCACCCGAGCGTGGATCGATTTCGCTGTAACTAAATTGGGCGAAGATTAAGCTAAGGCCCCAAATAATTACCAGTAAGGCAGCAAATAACACTGCCGGATCGGGCAGTTTGTTACCAATAACTTCTACTTTATTGAGTATACGGTTGAGCAACCCGTTTTTTGTGTCCGCAGATTTTTGATCAGCGCTCATAGGAAGTATCCCCGTGGTTAACCACTGTTGTTGTTAGTATTGCCGGTGTAGGCCCGGCGGTTGTATTGGTTAGCAGTGCTCATAAACTCGCTACACTGGCGAATAAGCAGCGTACTAACCTCGATGGATAAATTTCAAAATCGATTTAGCATACATGGATTGTTTTGCTTTCGGTAGTGTTCTGTTACCGGTATCTGTTGCCCGAAAAATAGAGCCGTAGTACCGTACTAGAATACAAACCGAGCGCCAAAGGTATAGCTGGAACGGCCATATACATCGTTAAATTGCACACCCAGTTGCATTTGCGGCGCTACATAGTAAAACACCGAGCCCACAAAGCCGTGATAAGAGTTCTCGCCACTGAAATCTACATAGCGATAGCCGCCACGTAATTCCCAAGCGCCTTCTCGATGGCTGATGCCGGTATTCAAGGTGTAAAAGTTGGTGCCAGTATTAAATACGTTTTGCGAAAACGAGAGGCGGCCACCGGTAACGGATACATCTGCTGTTGTACCATCTAGCACTCTGAAGTAACGGCCAATGCCGGTTTCGGCAATGGTTTGGCTGCTGCGCTCGCTGGTGGCTAGCCGGCGTGTTACTTGCTCATATTTGCCGAGCACAAAAAACTGGTTTTGAATTTCAAATTGCCCATATACATTAATGCCGCGCTGGCCATTGGAGTACTCTGAGATACCGCCAGAAAAATAGTTATAGTTGGGCTGGCTCATGCTGGCCGAATTGGCATACAGGGTATTGGTTTGGCCGATAACGGCAAACAAACTCGCTGCAGCAAACACTTGCAGGAGAGGGCGCGAAAACAACTTTATTAACCGCATAATCAGTATTCTCTTGGCAAAAAATAGTAATAAATATGATAAAAAGGAGCGCTAAAGGTACCTTATTTTGCAATGAATATGAATGATTGTCGCGGGATATCTGCGTTCGAACGCAGCGATTTACACTTGGCATCGAATTTTGCTTACTTTTGTGTAGTATTAGAGGCTGTGTTTGCTGGTAGCGAAATAATTAAAAACAGGAATCATGTTATGAATCTCCAAAAATTGCGCAAAACGCAGCGGAAATTTTCGCTTGCTCATCTAGTGGCGGCGTTAGCGGGTGCGTTTGCATTGCAGAGTATGGCAGCGTTGGCTGTAGATCGTGAGCATGTGCGAGTACACGTATTGCCAAGCACACCGGTAACCATTGCTGATTCAGATCAGGCGAGTGGCTTACGTGATAGTTTAGTGCGCCCGTATTTGCGCCAGTTCGCAGAATCCGGTAGCCCACTATCAGCATTGCAAGCTGCCAGTGCGCAAAGTGTTTTGCGCGTGCCTATGCGGGTAAACCGTTTTACGCAAGGCAAAATAACCGTGGCCGGCGCTGAGAACGTTACTCTGTATTTAAATGGTACACGAGTATCGGGCTCTGGAAATGAATTTAATCTGCATTTAGAAACCGGCGATCATCACCTAGTTGCCCTTGCCGAGGGTGTTGAAAACTGGAGTGAAGTGGCGTTGCAGTGGGAAGGGAAAGCGGATCACGATGCAGTGAGCAGTGCGTGGCCAGAGTATTGGCGTTTAAGCGCAGAGCAACTGTATGATGCACCTACGATTAATACTACCGAGCTTTCTGCCGATGGCCGTTACTTAGTAATGCGCAAGAGCTACACAGAGCATGGTGAAAGCCAATCGCAGCTGTGGATTCAAGATCTGGATAATAATCGCGTAGTGTATCGCTGGAATAACACGGGTGTGGGCAGCTTTGCATGGCATCCAAAGGATCATCAGCTGGCCTATGTGAGCGGGCAGAAAATACAGGTGCTCGATCTAGATGATTTATCGGTAACTGAAGTTACCGGCAGCCTTCCTGGCGTAAGTGGCTTACGTTGGTTGAACAACAACCGGGTGGTGTTCTCGTGGAACAAAGATGCGGAAGCAACCGATAGCATTAGTAAGCGCTATCAAGCGCTAGAAGATCGCTGGAGCTCGTTTCGCAACCGTAGCCATATCTATAGCGTTGCGTTAGATACTGGAGCAATTAAGCCACTTACCAGCGGTAACAGCGGCTTTAGCTTGTTGGATGTGCACACTAGTGGCGAAAAACTGTTAGTTAGCAGCCGTAAAGTTGATTATGCGGCACCTCCGCATTTTGCCGTGGCGTTGTTTGAACTTGATGTAACCAGCGGTGAGATGCGCGATTTAGGCACCCATCGCACCTTTAACCAAGCGTTATATCAGGGCGATGAAATCTTTGTAGTGGCAGGCCCAGAGTTTATGGAGGGCGCTGGCCGCGATCCAAGTTTAGCTGATGATAAACTCACCAATAACTATGATGGCCAGCTGTATCGCTTGCAGGGCGAAAATGCCGCCGATGCATTGAGCCGTAGATTTGCGCCAGCAATTAGTGGTGCCATGGCATTGGGTAATGGTGATTTGCTGTTACGGGTTACCGAGCGTGATGGCACTCAACTGTACCGCTTTGATCCGCGCAATGGTCGCTATATGAAGGTGAGTGTAGATATTGAGGTGGTGGATCAGGTAGCAGTAAGCCAAAGCGCATTACCGCGTTTGGTTATCGGCGGCACTTCGGCCACCACACCTCAAAAATTAGTGCGGGTTGATCTACAAGAAGGCCGCACAGTTGAAGTGTGGAATAGCGCGCCGCTAGCTTACGAGCACAACCGCATTAATGATATCCAAGAATGGAGCTTTACGAACAAGCATGGCGATGAAATTGCGGGCCGTGTGTACTACCCACATGATTTTGATGAGAACAAAACGTATCCAGCCCTAGTGTATTACTACGGTGGCACTACGCCAGTGCAACGTGGCTTTACTGGCCGCTATCCGTTTAACTTATGGGCCAACCAAGGCTACGTGGTGTATGTATTGCAACCTACTGGCGCGATTGGCTACGGCCAGCGTTTCTCGGCTCGGCATGTAAACGCTTGGGGGGAATACACTGCAGAAGATATCATTCAAGGTACCGAAGAATTCTTGGCAGCACATCCATTTGTGGATGCTGAGCGCGTAGGGCACATGGGCGCTTCCTATGGTGGCTTTATGACCATGCTGTTGGCTACCATGACCGATATGTATGCTGCCTCAATGTCACATGCGGGTATTTCTAATATCACTTCATATTGGGGCCAAGGTTGGTGGGGCTTCTTGTATTCTGGTGAAGCAAGTAAAGGCAGCTTCCCATGGAACAACCCGGATTTATATACCCAGCAAAGCCCAGTGTTTCATGCTGATAAGGTAACCACCCCCATGTTACTGATTCACGGTGATGCCGATACCAACGTACCACCGGGTGAAAGCCACAACATGTATACCGCCTTAAAACTGCTCGATCGGGAAGTAGAATTGGTGGAGTATAAGGGCCAAGATCACCATATTATTGGCCGTGATGCGCGCTTGCATTGGTGGGGCACGTATATGGCTTGGTTCGCGAAGCACTTAAAAGATGAGCCAGAGTGGTGGCAACACCTCCACCCAGAAGCCAACTAACAGTAATTTTAAATGCTGAACATACCGCTTAATCGCACCTATACACTGGCACCTATTTTGGTGTCGGTGTTGCTTTTGGCGGTATTTTTGTTGCCCGAAGATCTGTTATTTCAACTTACCTATGAGCGGCCACATATTCAAGCGGGGCAGTGGTGGCGATTACTCACTGGCCAATTTGTACACTTATCCTGGGGCCATTTAGCCATCAATATTGCGGGTATTTGGGTGATGTACTTGCTGTATGCCGAGCATGCCGCAGGTTGGCGCTATATGGGTGTAGTTGCGCTATTGGCATTGGCGAGTAATCTCGGCATGTACTGGTTTGCCGCAAACATTACCTATTACGTGGGCTTTTCCGGCGTTCTCTACGGCTTATTTGCTTGGGGAGCATTACGCGACGTGCAGCAGCGTATCAAGTTTGGTTGGCTCTTGTTAGTAGGCATTGTGGTAAAGGTAACGTGGGAATATGGCTATGGGCCGGTAAGTATTGGGCCAGCAACCGCCGATGATTTGGCGGTTGCGGCCCATTTTTATGGTGTAGTTGGTGGGTTACTTGTGGCTGCATTCACGATATTACTGGCCCGCCTGCGATTACCAAAAACACAGGGCTAGCGGCGCCTGTAATTTAACCTAAACGTATGCTTGGGGTGAGGTGAATTTTTTATTCTTTGCTGCTAGTAAGCTTCCGATGCAATGGGAACGCACATCCCCATACGAACTGTTAATGCTGGGCGCGTTACCACCTGGCAATCAGACATTATGTTATATTTTTCGTTAAATTTTGCGCTGAGTAAGCGATGTTCATTGGCTAACTCAAGGAGTTTCTCTTCATCTCGCACGGCACTCGTAGAGTAAAGAAGAAAGCGCTCTGGTCCACCACAGGCTTTTTCACCCACGGGTACTAGCCTACACTCATTTGGATGCTCGGCTGTTGGGGAACCTAATAAAGTTCGCATTTCCTGCAATAGGGCAGATAATTCCGCTACATCTTTTTCACGCTCGGAAGCATATTCCGGAGTGGTAACAGTAGTTTCAGAATCAGGAAGTTGCGACTTCTGATCTGCATCGCTACTGGCTGTATCGTTATTATTTGAGGCTGGGGAACAAGCGCTAAGCGCTAGTAAAAAGCCAGAAGCAAGGAGAAAGATTGTGCGTACTTTCATAACGTGTCCTATTAAAAGAGTGAGTTCCATTGGTACTAAATTTAACACGACATTAACAAAAATGTCAGTGTTGTCTTAATAAAAAGGGGCCTTACGGCCCCTTATATAAACTAATGTTTACTGTAGTTTATTTTTTTACCTGGCGGCGACGTAGCCACACGAGTGGTAAACCGAATAATACGATTAAGCCACCGAATGAACCTTCATACCAACTCTTACTTGATTTCCGCTGAACCGTTACATCAACCATAGTTGATGAGCTTAATACCCCATCACTTACGGTTAAACGGAACACCAAGCTCGTTTCTGCGCTTACATCTGGAGCAGTGAACTGAGTTGATGCAGAACTTGCGTTACCTAAGCTAACACTTGGCCCGGCAACTTGTTCCCAAGAGTAGGTAAGTGCTGCGTTAATTGGGCTAGTTCCGCTGCCGTTTAATGCGACAACTTCACCACTGCGCACTGGCAACACAATTGACGATGCGAACGCTACTGGCGGTGCCGAATTAACGGTGATGGTTGCAGTACCTTCAGGAGTACGATTACCTGCTTCATCTTCAAGTACATAACGGAACGTAACTGGGCTTGAAACTACATTTGCTGTTTGATAAGCAACAACGTAATCATCGAGTACAGTTAATGTTCCTAAGGCAGGTTGTGAAGTGATCACTAGATCAACAGAGCCAACCGGCTCAACCGTGAATGGTACTACCGAGTTATAGGCCGCACCATCGTGTTCTACCCGAAGAACCGAGGTAGCACTAATGGCTGTAGCATCAAGATGATTGCTTAAATCAAGCATAACTTGTTGCGTACGATTAACCGTTGCAGCAGCATTGCTGGCAGAACCGAACGAGGTTACAAGAAGGTCATATTCAACCTCGAGTGAAGCCTGTTCCCCAGGAGTAATTACGCCAAACAGAGTGGCAGGCACCTGTGGCGTGTTCCCTTGACCATTATAATGGAAGGTTGCACCAAGGTTTCCGCGCGAGTTCTCATAACCAATCGAGAGGTTGGCAGGGGTGTTGGGTGAATTCACAGTTGGCAGATATCTGAACGCGAAATCGTCCGAACCACCAACATTACCATCGTACCAGTACCACATAGTAAAGCTGTGGCGGTCGAGGGCGTCGTAGTCACCATTGTTTTCTAGTGCATCCGCATAGTCATCATACAGAACTACTTCATCCCACTGCACGATCAAAATAGGGAAGCCGCCTGAAACAAGATTGTTTTCTACGTAGACGTTACCGCCAACATCGCCACCAAATACATAATCAGACCAATAGGGTGCAATTACATTGTTTGGTGTTGCGTTACTTGGGAATGGGCGGTTGATGAAGCTCCCATCGTGGTCTTGGCTACCTAGGGTAATGTAACCATTTTCAGAGATTGCTAAAGTTGAGTAATTTACTCCGAAGTAGTTCAAACCACCGCGGCCAGAAATATCGAGAGTTGCTACAACTTCATCACACACTTCACCTTCGCCAGCCGCACATGGAATCCGCGGTATAGCCGCCTCATTGGGATAGATTGGGCCCACTAAGCTTTTCAGGTTTATGCCTGCTGCCGCTGCTCCCGCAAAACCGGTTGCGGCTGGCGCAGAATCAAATTCACCAACCCAGCCTAGTGAAGAGCCATCGTCGCTTACGGTAAACTCACCATCGGCGCGAACAGCAGTAACTAGAACTGATTCAGGCAGCACAGTGCCAACGTTGTTGTCATCTTCCTCTTGAATAGCCGTGTTGCTTGGGTTAGTGATCGACATTTTCAATTCACCGGTAAATGAACCGTCCATTGCTGGATCAGCAACCCGAGCACGGAAACGTGCTGGTTCACCAGCAACAACAGCTTCACTTAACAGGGTGTTGGCCGCAATTGCTTCATCGTCGGAAAGTTGCGCAAATACAGCGATTGGCATGCGTGCATCAGCATAGTTACCACTTTGATCTTCCCAAACTAATTCACCAAACTGCCAACCGGCATTCGCATTTCTAGTATCGATGGTAATGGTAAAAGTAGTTTCACCACCTTCGGCTACGCTTAACGTATTCACTGATACCGAACCATCTACTAGGTTGTTACCAGGGAAGCTGAAGCGTGGTGTCCAGCTAGTACCTTCGCCTACTAGATCAGTTACCGTGCGTTCAAACGTACAGTTAACAACACAGGCGTTATCAGCGATAGAGGCTGTGTCAAAAGCAATTGCCGTGTTCATAGCAGCAGCGATATCCAAGCGGCCCGCACCCATATCAAATGGTGTGGCTTGCGTTACTGAATCTTCGCGTCGAACGGCTGATGTAGTGGATGTCATCAACACTGATTTTAACTGGAATGCATCCAGATTCGGGCGTAATGAGCGCACTAGTGCAGCTGCACCTGCTGCGTGCGGGCTCGCCATACTGGTACCGCTAATAGCGGCGTATGGGCCAACACGCGGTGCGTAGGCAGAAAGAATTGCAGTTCCTGGAGCGGCCAGGTCTGGTTTTAAGAACGTGCTATCACCGTTTGGTCCACGCGAGCTGCCAGGGGAAATAGAATCAACTACCGTATCGTTTATGCGCGAGAAGGTAGAGCTCATACGGGCGGTATCACCTACTTCAAATGCAGCTAACACTGCTTCACCGTCGGCTTGTAAGATGGAAACGGTAGGCAGCGTTGCGGCACCTAAAGATGGAGCGATAAAACCGGTGGTGTTGTTGTATAGAATCATACCCACACCGCCAGCAGCTTGAATGTTGTTTGCTTTAGATTCGAATGTACATGCGCCACGTTGTACAAGTACGATATGATTAGCAAATACACCATCGTCGAAGGCTTCACACGCCAGTGCATTTTCTGCATCGATTACCATAGTTGGCATCAACGGTGCAATGATGTCTTGGGTAATGCTAAAATTACCAGTACCAAGCACTGCTTCGATGTTATTAATGCCAGCAGCATCTACTTCATTGGCGAATTCACGGCCGTGGCGGCTATTTGCTACCGCAACACCCGATTCAACACATGCTGGGCAACCAATTGAGCGCGGGCCAGGGCCAGAGTTACCAGCAGCGGTAGCGATTAAAACACCAGCTGCTTCCATTGCCTCGAACTGAGTGCGATAAGGCGAAGAACCTGGTAATCCGCCTGGGCCGCCCCCCCATGAGTTGTTAACAACATCAGCACCATCATTAAACGCATCTTCAAGTGCTGCAGTAAGCATAATGTTACTGCCAGAACCGCCTTGGGTAGGGGTTGCAAAAAGTGCTTTGTAGGTCATTAGGTAGGCGCCTGGCGCTACGCCAGAGAAATTTAACTCCACACCATTAAAAGTTGTGTTTACTTCATTACCTAATACAGTGCCTGAAACGTGCGTGCCGTGGCCGTTGTAATCAACCGGATCCAATGTTTCATCGGCATTGATTTGGAACGTTGGTTGATACCAGCGCGCAACAATTAATTTGTCGTTACAGAAGTTATCTACTTCAGCGCAATAATCATCAGTTGGCAGTTCGCTAGCCGGAATTGGTGCTTGGCCATTCGCTTGAAACATCGGGTGTTCGGGGCGAATACCATTATCAATCACAGCAACCCGAACACCAGCACCAGCTGCTGCGCGAGACCCTACCATTTGCCATACCTCTGGGGCATTTATTAGTGTATTCGAGGCATCCATTTGGATATGGTAGAGCTCTTCTTCATACACATGTTTCACGCCAGGTAAAGCACGAAGTTCGGAAACTATATCTTGCCCTGAACTCTCAACGATAACTGCGTTTATCGTACTTGTTAGGTTTCGCGTTACTTGAGCAGAAGGTAAGCGAGATTGCAAAGTATTCGCAAATTGCTGCTGCTGCTGTAATAGTAATGCTTGGTAAGATTCTACTTCTGGCGCGGCAAGGTTAAAACTCTCACCACGTTCTGTAAATGAACGTGTGGCGGCAAAACCAGGGCGTTCACCGTTGTAGAGTGCTACGGGAGCATTTTCGAGTTCAACAATGTAATAGTTTGGCATTTCGCGCTTAAGCTGCGAGCGATCTCGAACTTGGCCACGAATATCACGGCCAGGTTGTTCAATAAATATGGTTCGATCATTTGTTTCAACGCGTTCAATACTCTGGTTTTGCAAATCTTTGTTGCTTGCTGCAGCACCGAATGCTAGAGCTGAAGCAACTGTTGCTGCCACCAAAGAAATTCGCGGTAACTGATTAGATACCTTCATTTTCAGACATTCCTTTTATGTTTTTATAAAGCTCGCAGTATTGAAATACCGCAGACATACTAGTGTCATTTTTTAGAAAAATGTCATCAACCATACTAGATTATGGGCGTTGATTTATGAAGCAAAATATTTACATATGTGTATTTAATGTTAAATAGGGCGATATTAGTAAAATCAGTTGCTTACAGAGTAAGTTTTGTATGAATTATACAAATTGAAATATTTTGTTACATTTTGCGGTACAACTTAAGCAAGTTGTATACTTTGGCTATTTCTACCAGTACTCGCGGTAACGGTTGTATGCGGGGATAGCTGGGTTTAAAATTAGAATTAAGTATTCGTAACACGCTGCTCATGCTGTAATCATGGCTGAATTTAACGAACTGAACGAACTGAACGAACTAGGAAAAGTACATGCAATCTATACCTCACGTAGATATGACCGCGTATGCGGGCGATTTTGAAGAATTTGTAAAAACCATTGGTGAGGGTTACGAAGTAAACGGTTTCGTAGCTTTAACGAATCATGGTATCGATGAAAAAACCATTCATGAAGCGCTCGATGCAACGCGTGATCTGTTTGCTTTGCCAGAAGAGGTGAAGAAACAATATCACAAGCCAGGTATTGGCGGTGCGCGCGGATATACGCCGTTTGGTACTGAAATTGCCAAAGATGCAAAGCATGTTGATCTGAAAGAATTCTGGCATGTTGGCCGTGAAGTTGCCGATACTTCTGAATATCCACAGCTAATTCCGAATGTATGGCCACAAGAGCAGCCTTCGTTTAAAGAAACCACTACCAAGTTGTTTAATGCACTTGATGAGCTTGGTAACCAAGTGCTGGAAGGTATTGCTGTGTACTTAGGGCAACCGCGTGATTACTTCCGCAGCCGAGTAAATAAGGGTAATTCTATTCTGCGCCCATTGCATTACCCGCCAATCGTAGATAAAGGCACGCCTTCAGTGCGCGCGGCTGCTCACGAAGATATTAATGTGATTACGTTACTGATTGGCTCGCGGGAACCTGGCTTGGAAGTATTGAGTAAATCAGGCGATTGGATTCCGGTAACTATTTTGGAAGGTGCCATTATTTGTAACGTGGGCGATATGCTCCAGCGTTTAACCAACGGTATGTTGCCTTCTACTACGCACCGCGTAGTGAATCCGCCAGCACCGCATAATGAAGTATCGCGTTATTCTATTCCGTTCTTCTTGCACTTTAACCCAGATGTAGTGATAGAAGCGTTACCGCAATGTGTTAGTGAGGAAAATCCAGCTAAATTCCCGCCCATCACTGCGGATGATTATTTAATGGAGCGGTTACGCGAAATTGGTTTGGTGAAATAGCATGAATTTATTGATCCGCCTATTTTGGATCGTATTCAGCCGCAGAAAAGAACCCCAATGCGCAGCGTTTGATACGCTGCGTGTTTGGTCGCGGGTGTACCCAAACGATCTTGATTTAAATATGCACGTTAATAATGGCCGCTATCTTACGTTTGCCGATTTGGGCCGGGTGGATTGGTTCTTTCGCAGCGGTGCCTGGGGTGTAGCGCGCAAGAAAGGCTTTATTCCGGTAATTGGCGATGTAAATGCCCGTTTTATTCGTCAGCTCAAAGCCTTTGATCGTTTTGCGGTAGAAACACGGCTGCTGGGTTGGGATGAGAAGTGGGCGTTTCTAGAGCACAAAATATTGGATAGCGAAAACCGAGTTACGGCATTAATTGTGGTGCGCGGTATGTTCTGGAGCAAGAAACATGGTGGTATGGCGCCGGTGGATTTGATTGCAGCCACGGGGCAGGGCCACCTAGAATCACCAGCGCTACCCGATTGGGTAGAAATGTGGCGACAAACGCTGGATTCACTTTCGGCCACAGCCCGGAAAGAGCGGGAAATTCAACGTGATTTAGCCGATCGATAAATTGCAGGCAAAAAAAAGCCCCAGAAAAGTTCTGGGGCATAATATCCACTCTGAGTTGGGGGGCTGAGAAATTCAGCAGTTCGACCATTACTCCCACAAAAAGCTTTGGTCGGCTCAACAGTGAATCAGGGTTGCACGACTAATTGCGATCGGCATATTCAATGTATCTGATTCACTGCTGTGTGCGAGTTGGTTTACTGAATTTTTACGTTAGCTGTTATCGCGGCCCCATTGGTGGGCAGTTGGGCCAGCCAATAAATCTTCTGGCGCAAAATCATCTACGTTAATTACTCGTAAACGACCTTCTTCAGCACGCTTAAACAATGCAACTTCTTCATCGTTCAACACGCCCAATTCTTTTCCGCGTAAGCCAATTTCATGTAAGCGTGTGAACGATAACCGCTCACCAGCTGCTTTTTGCACTTTATCATGCAGTGGCTCTACAGCAATGATATCGCGCAGCACCGCTTCAACATAACCAAATGGCCCTTTTTCTGATAAGAACTGGCCTTCGCCTAAACGCGTACGCGCTGCGTTTGGTTCCATAAGAATCCGCGAGATTTGATGACCAAGCTTATCGCTAGGCGCTTTTACGATGCGGCCAAACGGATACATCATCACTTTTAATGCCGAACCGATGGCACCAAAGTTCTCTAAGAACTCAAGCTGGCTTTCCTGTAACTTGCGCAAGCTATCTTGCATTGCCCAATGCATTAATGGCAGATCTTCTGCTGGGCGGCCATCATCTTCAAAGCGCTTCAAAATTGCCGAGCCAATGAACAAGTAGCTGAGCATATCGCCTAAACGCGCTGATAAGCGTTCACGGCGCTTCAATTCACCACCAAGCACACCCATGGCCACATCAGACATTAACGCGAGGTTAGAGCTGAAGCGGGTCATCATGCGGTAGTATTGAGCTGTGCTATCGTTTGCTGGCGCTGAAGTGAAACGCGCGCCGCCAACACCAAACCACAGTGAGCGAACAAAGTTGCTGAATACGAAGCCGATATGGCCAAACAAGGCTTTATCGAAACGCGCCAAGCCTTCTTTGCCTTTTATTGCTGCCGCATTCATTTCTTCGAGCACGAATGGATGACAGCGAATTGCGCCCTGGCCGTAAATCATTAAGCTACGAGTAAGGATATTAGCGCCTTCAACAGTAATAGCTACTGGCGTGCCTTGATAGCCGCGGCCAAGGTAGTTGTTCGGGCCTAAACAAATGCCCTTACCACCATGAATATCCATGGCATCATTCATTACTTGGCGCAGTTTCTCGGTCATGTGGTACTTGGAAATCGCGGAAATAACCGAAGGTTTTTCACCGATATCGAGGCCCGTAGTAGAGAACTTCGTTACTGCATCCATTAAGTAAGCGTTACCACCAATGCGTGCCATAGCTTCTTCCACGCCTTCCATTTTACCAATTGGTAATTTGAATTGACGGCGAATGCGTGAATACGCACCGGTAACTAATGCAATTGATTTCGCACCACCGGCACTGTTAGAAGGTAAGGTAATTACCCGGCCAACAGATAAACACTCCATCAGCATACGCCAGCCTTTACCAGCCATAGCTTGGCCGCCGATGATGAAGCTCATTGGAATAAACACATCGGTGCCGCGAATTGGGCCGTTATGGAAAGGTACGTTCAATGGTAAATGGCGGCGGCCAATTTCCATGCCTGCAATATCACGTGGCAATAAGGCACAAGTAATTCCGATATCTTCTTGATCGCCAATTAACCCTTCAGGGTCATACATTTTAAAGGCTAAGCCTACAACCGTAGCGATTGGCGCTAAGGTAATGTAACGCTTGTTGAAGTTTAAGCGAATACCCAATACTTCTTCACCTTCCCACTGGCCTTTGCATACAATACCAGTATCTGGAATAGCGCCGGCATCAGAACCTGCTTCTGGGCTAGTAAGCGCGAAACATGGAATATCTTCACCAGTAGCGAGGCGTGGTAAATAATGATCTTGCTGCTCTTTAGTACCATATAATTGCAGTAATTCACCTGGGCCTAACGAGTTAGGAACCCCTACGGTACTTGCCAAAATGGTAGAGTGGCCAGAAAGTTTTTGCAGCACGCGCGATTGCGCATACGCGGAAAACTCTAACCCGCCATATTCTTTCTTGATGATCATGGCGAAGAATTTGTTGTCTTTTAGATACTGCCATACGTGCTCTGGCATATCGGCCAGCTCGTGGGTAGCATACCAATCATCTAACATGGTACATACTTCATCACATGGGCCATCAATAAAGGCTTGCTCTTCAGCCGTTAGTTTCGAAGCTGGAATAGCATGTAATTTTTTCCAGTTAGGCTTACCACGGAAAACTTCGCCATCCCACCATACGGTGCCAGCTTCTAAAGCTTCGCGTTCAGTTTGCGACATTTCCGGCATAATTTTGCGATACACGCTAAGAATACGTTTCGCCAAAATGTTTTTGCGAATAAAGCCGAGGTTGAATGGAACTAGAATAACCGCAGCAATAATCCACGGTACGTAAGCAAATAAGCCGAACAGTGAGCCGATTGCTAACATTACGATTGTGCCCAAAGTAAAAGCACGTAATGATGCTCCACGATACAGTATGGCGCCTAATACGATTAGGGTAGCGATACACCAAATAACCACACTCATTTGTTTCTCCTGAGGTTCGAGGTCAGACCAGTAACCTATAAAACTAGAGCAAAACGCCTTTATTTGCAAGCTTTGAATAACATTGTGCTGGTGAATTTTTGCAGCGGTTCGGTTGTTGTAAATGGTTGATTACAGGCGAACGGCAAGCATATGGAACTTGCAGGCTTTTGCTGGGTCTGTAATGTATACGCAAGTTTATCAGTGGTGGTTTATTTAGGTTCTCGTTAAGATTAATGCAAAGCTGGTAGTGCTAGGTATTAATTGAACTAAAGTAAATAGCCTAACTAACGCTGAGTAGGAGGATGTGTGCAATTATATAAAGGAATAATCATACTGAAGTTGCCGTTACTGGTGGTGTTCATGGCTGCTTTCGCGAGCTCGGCGCTGGCAAGCACAACTGCAGAAACTACGCAGGTAGATACGCAAAGCACAGAAGCTAAAAGTGCGGAAGTTGAGAGCACGGAAGTTGAGAACACGGAAGTTGAGAACATTGAAACTACTCGAGCAGTACAAATGGCGAACATCATTACCCAACCTTATGCTGCGAGCTACGAATTATTGCGCCGGGGCCGCCGCCATGGCACCGCTTCGCGCGTTTTAACCGATATGGGCAATGGCGAATGGTATTATGAAACTAGTTCGCGGGCATCATTGCTGTTTCTATCAGATCGCCGGCACAATGAAAGTACCTTTATAATTAACAGTGATAGGGTGCAGCCTCTTACTTACGTTTACGAGCGCAGAGGCACCGGCTCTAACCGTGATTATGCTGTGCGTTTTGATCATGCCGCGAAAGAATTGTTAGCAATGAACGGTAGCTCAGTTACTGCAGAGTGGGGCGATGATTTATTGGATGCCAATGCAGTACTACACCAATTGCAGATTGATTTGGCGATTGGCGAGCTAGAAGAATTTGCTTATCACTTAATTGATGAAGACGGCCGCAATATTCATTATGAATTTGCCATTACCGCTCGTGAAGAAATGCCTGTGGGTGGGCAAAGCCGCAACGTAATCAAGGTGGAGCGTGTACGTGATCATGATCGCCGGCAAACTTACTTTTGGTTTGCACCAAGCTTGAACTACACGCTGGTAGCCATGCAGCAAATTGAGGGTGGCAAAGAACAGCTAAAGCTTGAGCTAACGGCATTAACCTTCGGCAACTAGCTGTTCGTTTCGTTTTACCTAATCCGTGTACGCAAGCTTAATCGTCGGCGGCATAGCCATGTTCGCCGAGCAATTCGCCATCAAGTTCGGCACACTGGGTAGTGCCCTGAACGGTTAAGCGCAAGCGATCGGCACAGAACCAACGAATTACCAGCGGGTAGATACGGTATTCTTGCTCGTGTACTCGCTCTTGCAAATCTTCCGCTGTATCGTCTGGGAAAATCGGTACCTTTGATTGCAGAATCACCGGCCCGCCATCAAGTTCTTCCGTTACAAAATGCACGCTTACGCCATGCTCTGTATCACCCGCATCAAGTGCGCGTTGATGGGTATGCATACCTTTGTATTTCGGTAGTAACGAAGGATGGATATTCATAATCCGATCGGCAAAGGCACTCACGAATACCGGTGTAAGTACTCGCATAAAGCCCGCCAACACAATCAAATCTGGCTGATAGCTTTGCACCAGCTCTACCAATGCCGCATCGTAATCTTCTCGGCTAGTAAATTCGGTGTGCGCTAATGTAGCGGTAGCAATGCCCATGGCTGCTGCTTTTCCTAAGCCTTTGGCATCGGCGCGATTAGCAATTACCGCCACTACATCGGCGTTTATTGCTTGGCCGCTAATGCTTTGCCAACCAGAGCCTTGGCCTGCATTGGCTAAACGACAATGCTCAGCAATATTCACCATATTAGTGCCAGAACCGGAAATCAGAACTACGATACGTTTTCGAGCGCTGCCGTTGGCTAAAGAGGCCGCTGCACTCATTCGCTAAACTCAACTTGTTCTTCGTTGCCGTTGCGCGCCGCTACGGTGCCGATAACCCAAGCATCTTCGCCAAGCTCATTGAGTAAGTTAACCGCTTTTTCTGCTACCTCAGCAGGTACTGCGATAACTAAGCCAACGCCACAGTTGAAGGTGCGGAACATTTCATGGCGTTCAATATTGCCTTGCTCTTGTAGCCAGCTGAAAATTACCGGCCACTGCCAGCTATCCCGCTGTACTAAAGCTTTGCAATGCTCAGGCAATACCCGTGGAATGTTCTCTTGGAAACCACCACCGGTAATGTGCGAAATTGCATGCACATCTACCTGTTTAATGAGCTCAAGGGTAGATTTCACATAAATGCGGGTAGGCTCCATTAAATGGTCGGCCAACGGCTTTCCGTGGAAATCAGCGCTTAAATCGGCGCCACTTACTTCAATTACTTTACGAATTAACGAATAACCATTGGAGTGTGGGCCACTTGAAGCCACCGCGATTAATGCATCGCCGGCGGAAACTTTGCTGCCATCGATAATATTATCTTTTTCAACCACGCCTACGCAGAAGCCCGCCAGATCGAAATCAGCGCCTTCATACATACCCGGCATTTCGGCAGTTTCGCCACCAATTAACGCGCAGCCAGCTTGTACACAACCCTCGCCAATACCGGTTACTACGCTGGCAGCTACATCAACATCTAGCTTGCCGGTAGCGTAGTAATCTAAGAAAAACAGCGGCTCGGCGCCTTGCACGATAAGATCGTTCACGCACATGGCCACTAAATCGATGCCCACGGTATCGTGTTTTTGCAAATCAATTGCCAGGCGTAATTTGGTACCAACACCATCGGTGCCAGCAACCAGAACCGGCTTCTTATAGCCCTCAGGAATTTCGCAAAGTGCACCAAAGCCACCAATGCTGCCCATTACTTCAGGGCGCGTGGTACGGCGGGTAACGTGCTTGATTCGTTGAACTAGAGCGTTACCAGCATCGATATCAACGCCAGCGTCTTTGTAGCTTAGAGATGGTTTTTGTTCGTTCACAGCGGGTCCTCTTGCGGCCAGTGCGGGGCCTGTGTGCCATTAGATGGGTGGGCATTTTAACAGCACTAGCGCCTTCCTTGAATGATTATTAGAAATTTTTTCTGCGGGCACTTGTTTGGCACCTGAAATAGGCGTTCAATGCTATGCTTATTACTGTATAAAACACCGTAAAAGCTACTGTAAAAATCACCGTAAGAATTAAGGCAAAATTGATGTGCCCCAAAAGCAACCAGAAGCTGTTTCTTGGATGTTAAGGCAGTTAGGAAACCCTTTAAGCATGCACTCTGTAGCAAATCCAGCACCAATCATGAAAGGGCGCGTTCGGCCTGCTGAAGCAGCCGACATTAGCGAACTATTGCGCATTGATCAGCAATGTTTTCCTTATGATGCCATGAGCAAACGCAGCTTTCGGCGCTTTTTGCAGCACCATGATGCCGATTTTGTGGTAATTGAAGCGCTTGCCGAATCAAAACGGCCACTTGTAGGCTACGCCATTTTATTGTTTCGCCAAGCCACCAAGCTTTGCCGGTTGTATTCGTTTGCGGTTGCCCCTGAATTACAGGGCCAAGGTTATGGTAAGCAGCTCATGCATTACTGCATTGAAAAAGGGCAGGCGGCACATTGCTTGTTTCTGCGCACTGAAACCAAAGCGGATAATGGCCAAAGCCTCGCGTTTTTTGATAGCTTTGGCTTTGCCCACATGGGCTTGCGCGATGATTACTACGATGATGGTTCAGCCGCGTTAGTGCTGCAAAAGCAACTACACTTTTTTGATTCCGCCAAGGTACCCAAGTTAGTGCCGCACCTTACCCAAACCACCCCCTTTACCTGCGGGCCAGCTAGTTTATTAATGGCTTTAGCATGGTTTGATCGGCCAATGGCAAAGCTAGAACTGGAAGAATTAGAAATATGGCGGGAAGCAACCACCATTTACATGACCTCAGGGCATGGTGGCTGCGGGCCTCATGGCTTGGCACGTGCAGCTTTGCGGCGGGGGTTGAGTGTGGCGGTGTGGGTGAATCAAGCGGGCCCTGTGTTACTCGATTCAGTGCGAAACGAAGCCAAGCGCGAGGTTATGAGCCGCGTGCAAGAAGTGGATATTGCCGCGTTAAAAGCGGCAAAAATACCGATTTCAAAACGAGATTATTCGTTAACTACGCTTGGCAAAGATCTAAACGCGGGGAAATTAGTAATAGCATTAATTAGCATGTATCAATTTGATCGTTCGAAGGCACCACATTGGGTGTTGATTACCGCAATTGATGATGAATATGTTTATATAAACGACCCAGATGACGATTTGTTACCTTGGCAAACCATTACCGAGCGGCAATATTTGCCGATTCCACGGGCCACCTTTGATAAAGCGTTTGCCTACGGCAGCTCTCGATTAAGGGCAGCAGTGGTGCTCAGTAAGTAGCACCATGGCAAATAACGGCCTTGGCACATAAATACAAAACAATTAAGGAATAACAGATGGCAAAAGTACTGGTATTATATTACTCCAGCTATGGGCACATTGAGCAAATGGCGCAAGCCATGGCAGAAGGCGCACAAGCCGGAGGTGCCGATGTGGATATCAAACGAGTACCCGAGTTAGTGCCAGAAGAAGTAGCGCAAAGCGCGGGGTACCGCCAAAACCAAGCTGCTGATATCGCCAAACCCGCCGATTTAAAACACTATGATGCGGTTATTTTTGGCACGCCTACGCGCTTTGGTATGATGAGTGCACAAATGAAAAACTTTCTCGATCAATGCGGCGGTTTATGGGCGAATGGCGATTTAGTTGGCAAAGTGGGCGGTGCCTTTACCTCTAGCGCTACCCAACATGGGGGCCAAGAGGCAACATTACTAAGCTTTCATACCGTGTTGCTGCACTTAGGCTTTGTAGTGGTGGGGTTGCCCTATAGCTTTGCTGGGCAAATGAGCATCGATGAAGTAAATGGCGGCACCCCATATGGCGCCTCTACCATAGCCGGTGGCGATGGTTCACGGCAGCCTTCGGCCAACGAATTAGCTGGCGCACGTTTTCAAGGGGAACACATTGCCAAGTTAGCGAAAAAGCTAACGGCGTAACCCGTATCTGCACAGCGCCCTAGTGGTTGTTGTATAGCGAGTATGATGTTTGTAATAGGGGAAAAGGGTGTAATCCCCTATAGCATTGACATAAAATTGACATCAAACTTCGCTACAGTAAAAAACGACAACTCAAAACTAGGGAATAAAACCAATGAGAACACTAATAGCAATTCTGCTGTTATGTTGTACCTTGCCTGCTTGGGCACAGCAACCCATCGCCTATTGGGCACAAAACTCAAACCAACTCGCCACTGGCGGCAATGGCTTTTCCCCAAGCTCATTCCCGCAATCGGCAGATGTGGGTTCAGGTATTCTGTATTTAGAAAACTTTGATACCACGCTGAACAGCAATGGTGCCTATCAATACATTCAAAGCTTTGCTGGTACTACCGCAAACCGCCTTGATGGCTTTGCTTCGGGTGGTTCGCTTGCTCCGCAAGTAGGCCCAAGCGGCAGCAACAGCGGTATGCACATCGTATTAGAAGTGAATACCACTGGCTATCAGGATATTCAGCTCAGCTGGGCACAGCGGGGCACCAATTCAGGCTTTGATTCGCGTACTATTGAATGGTCTGTAGATGGTAGTAACTACACTGAAATCGCAGTTGATAGCGGCGTTTTAGGCGGCTGGCAAACAGTAAACTACGATTTGAGTGCAGTGGCTGATATCAACGATAACAGCGTTGTGTATTTCCGCATTACCCCTGAAGGTGGCACAGGCACTACCGGTAATAACCGCTTTGATAACATTTTAGTAAGCGGCAACCTTATTGCCGATGTGGGCCGCATTACTGTTTATAACCGAGATTTCAGCACCAACCCGCTGCAAGCTGGCTGGACCGAAGTAAACCTAACGGGTGAAGAAACGTGGGATTGGAATGGTTCATTTGGCAACATCAGCTTTGCACCCTTCATTGATGGCACTTGCCGCGAGAACGAGAACTGGCTTATTTCGCCAGCATTTAATCTCGATGCGCAAACCGATGAGCGCTTAGCCATTGATATCGCGCGTGGTTTCAGCGGTTCTAACGGTTTAGAAGTGTATTATTCAACTGAATATGCTGGTGATGGCGTAATTAATGCCGGCGAGTGGGTATTGCTTACCACCATTACCGCGGATGATTTCACCAGCAACAATGTACCTACGCGCTTCGATGGCTTCACTGAACTCAGTGAATTAGAAGGCGATGTGCACATTGGTTTCCGTTATGAGTTTTCTGGCGGCAATTGCAGCACTTGGCGCTTGGCGAACATTGAAATTACGGCAGAAGGTGAACACAACTTCGCAGATTTCTTCTGCGGTGCGCCAACCAATGCAATTAACAGTATTCAGGGCGCTGGCTTCCAAAGCCCAATGCAGGGCGCATATGTGCAAGTAGAAGCGGTAGTAGTAGGGGAATTCCAAGATACCTTTGATGGCAATCTTGGTGGTTTCTTCCTGCAAACACCCGATGCATTGCACGATGATAACCCGCTTACTTCGGAAGGTATTTTCGTATTTGCCAACGGTGAAGGCCCAAGCGTAAACGTGGGTGATTACGTGCGTGTTGGCGGCACTGTTGCCGAGTATTTCGAAGAAACACAAATTTCTGATGTGAACGCCGTAGAAATTTGCGCAGTAAACCAGCTTGATACCGTAAGCCCGGTAAACTTGAACTTGCCTGTTACCGATTTCAGCGAGTTTGAAGCGCTAGAGGGCATGTGGGTAGAAACTGCAGAAGCACTTACCGTAAGCGATGTGTTTAATGCGGTGCGGTTCGGCGAAGTTACCGTTTCCAATGGCCGTTTATTTACCCCTACCCAAGTAGCATTGCCGGGTAATGATGTAGCAGCGGTAATGGCTGCTAATGCGCGCAATCAGATTTTGATTGATAACGCGAAAACTGGCACCAACCGCACGCCGTTCATTAATGGTGCAGATGGCGTTAGCGAAGTATCGGCGAGCAACCCAATTCGCAACGGCTTCTTAGTTGCCCCAGGGTTTTCCGGTGTTATGGGATATTCATTCGGCTCGTATCGTTTGCGCCCATTGCAATCGCCAGAGTTTATAGATGCTAACCCGCGCACTGCAGAGCCGGTAATGCAAGGCAGCGGTAACCTGCGCGTTGCTACCTATAACGTAGAAAACTTCTTCACTACCTTCACCACAGCTGGCAACGTGTGTGGCCCGAACAACTTAGGCTGCCGCGGGGCTTCATCGCAAAGCGAGTTTGAGCGTCAGTTGGCGAAACTAGTGGCTACCATTAATGCCATGGGTGCCGATGTTATTGCGCTTACCGAAGTAGAGAACGATGCCGATGATTTCGCGTTAGCTACCTTGGTAGCGGCACTAAACGATAGCGGCGTGAATAACGATTGGGCGTATGTAGCCACCGGTTGGTTAGGCACCGATGCCATTAAGCCCGGCTTTATTTACCGTAGTAGCCAGGTAAATGCGGTAGGGGATATTGCCGTATTGGATTCCAGTGTAGACCCGGATTTCGATACATCGCGGCAACGCCCTGCGTTAGCGCAAACCTTCTCGTTTGGAAATGGCGTGCAGTTTACCGCAGTAGCGCTGCATTTGCGGGCGAAATCGTCTTGCCCAGCGGCCAGCGATGTAAATGGCGATAAAGGTGATGGCCAAGGCTGTTGGAATGTGTGGCGTACGCTTTCTGCGGATGCGCTGGCAAACTGGCTCGCTGGCGATCCAACCAACTCTGGCAATGCCGATTTCCTAGTTTTAGGTGATTTCAACGCCTATGCCATGGAAGATCCACTGCAAGCGCTAACAGAGGCAGGCTATGTAAACCTTGCAATCGAAGCGAATGGCGGCAACCCAGAAGTGTATAGCTATACCTTTATGGGCGAGGCCGGAAGCTTAGACCATGCATTTGCAAGCCCAAGCATAGCAGCACAAGTAGTAGATGCCCGTTCATGGCATATCAATGCCGATGAAATTCCAGCATTCAATTACACCGAAGGCAACTTAATGGGCGGTTTTGTGCAGAAGCCTGCAAGCTTCTATAACGCCGACCCATTCCGCTCATCGGATCATGATCCATTGGTAATTGAGCTTAACTTAACGCGCAGTTGCGCATTTGGCTTGGTAAACCGCCCACGACACCCACGCGGCAAAACCTTACCTTTGCCACAGTGCGATAATAGTAGAGCGAGTAATCGCCGGTAAGTAGAAGGGCAGTAAATTGACATAGCTTGAGAACTTATCCTCAGGTATAATGTCTTACATGGTAGCCACTGAGCGAAAGCGCTTTTGTGCAAGCACAGTGGTTACCAGAACTTTGGGGCTGATCCGGATTCGACGGGATACATGAAACCCAAGGTGCATGCCGAGGTGAGGCTGGCCTCGTAAAAAGCCTCAACTTTATAGTTGCAAACGACGACAACTACGCTCTAGCGGCTTAATAACCCGCTAAGCCCGTTCCCCAGCGCTTTGTTTGCGAGACTGGACCAGAACGGCTAACCCTAAGGCAAACTCGCGTGGACGCTTCGCCCGGAGCCGAACCGTTAAAACTAATCGGGCTCGTCATTATAAAAGCCTGTCTGTCGGCGTTTTGATGATTAATTAAAAGACTGACTAAGCATGTAGGACCGAGGATGTAGGTATTGCGGACGCGGGTTCAAATCCCGCCAGCTCCACCAAATTCAAAGCCGGCGTTAACCACGCCGGCTTTTTCGATCCCGAAGCACGCTTTCACACGCTATTTAATTCGAAAATCCTTGTGTAAATTACGCCAATGCTCCTTCAGTTTCTGTTTGTGCGCCTCATTCATTGGGAGCTTTTTGAGTGCCTCTGGCCAAAGGTTTCGAGCTTTATCCATTGCATCATCTAAATGGGGTTTAATTACTCGCCATGGAATCCCGGCTCGATCAGACCACAGCTGAAAATTAGCCAAAGAAACCTCATACCACTCTTTAGTTTTTCCTAGATTAAGCGCGATACGCCGTTCACCCTCGATATATACGCTCGTGGTAACGATATCGTATGCTGGCGAAAGCCTTGGAGTGATTTTATCTGAGTAAATTAAGCTCCAATTCTTGAGATGCGCATCACCATTGGCGAGCAAGATGTTAACTAGCAATCGCCTTGCGAATTGTTGTGCATCGGCCAAACCATCACCGGAATAACTGTGAATAATACGCCCAATTTGCTCATAGTTTGCCGAGTTATATTTTTCATGGGCATACTTAACCAGAATCTGAGCAAAATCTTCCATGTGAATACGCACATCATTGTCGCGATCAAAACGTTTTATGGCGAAAGCTAGCTTTTCATCGGGAAGATTTATCGGAGGAAGATTATCGAGTTTATTCAACTCAACGAGCTTAATTTCCGGAATGTGAACACCAACTAGTTCCGCAAGTTTCATTGCGGTGTACTCGTTCGCCGGAACCTCTTTATGCTTAGTGGAAGGGGTTTTTACAATCCAATCGCCCAGCATATCGTTTTCAGCAAGCGTGTAGCGTCCATCTTTTTCCTTCATGGAAAACTTCATTTGAACGCCGGCCAACGAAAATTTGTTATCCGTTGATAGTTTGTCGAACTTTATTGCTCGGGCTTTACCGTGAGCATTAAGAATACTTTCGGGAACGTCTTCTGGTTCCATCGGTTCAGCCACCAAGGCGCCGGGAAGATCGGCACCTAAATGTGAGAAAATATCGAACTCATTATCAACATGAACTTTAAGCCCTTGCGCAATTAACTCACGTAAGGCTCCCTCCGGAAGTAAGTTAGATAATGTAGGATGCAATCTTTGGTTTCTTGCCCACGGATCCGCCATTATTTTCTCAGAACGAGGAAACGCTGGGTGGGTAATTAAGCTAAAGGTAGGACGGCCTGCATCACTCTTAAATTCCTCGGCAAAGCTCAGTACATTTCTACCGCCTTGAAAGCCAGCCAAATAGCCAACCAGCCTGTCGTGCAGGCTCAACTTGATTACGTTTATCTCATCGACTTGGGCTTCGCTCATGAATCATCCCCCAGCAAATCCTGCCATGGATCATCTGAAAGACTTTTCTTTACCTCTTCTTTTGCAGGGCTATTCGCCTCAGAAAAATATTCATTACCTATACCTGTAGCGAGCTCAGAACCCCCTTGTTCAAGCAGCGCCATAACCGCGCCAAGCTTTTCCTTTGGTATGAGCATAAGTTCGCTATTCAAGCCGTTGGCAATCAATTCTAAGGTAGCTAACCTAGGGTTTCCTTTCGATTCTAGGCGCTGATATTGCTGACGCGATACGCCTACACGTAACATCATATCGCTCTGTTTGAGGTCGAGAGCTAATCGCCGCTGCTTTATTTGCTGGAGTATAGAATTCATCATGGTAAACACATATGTTGCTTTTGTGAAAGATTGCAATATATTAGTTTCTTTAGCTGATAAAAGCAATTTATCTGTTGCTTGGTATCTGTTACTTGGTATCTGTTACTTAATAGTGTTTCACCACTTAGGAAGTGAAATCAGCAACATGAATGTTTCTTAACAATACTTTACAACCCCACCAAAATGAACCACACTAGGTTTTAGCTTACAAATCTACTTTTACAAAGAGCACAACAACAATAAAAAGTGGCAACGGAACATGCTTGAAAACTTATCTTTCGCACAACGTCAGCGGTTGGCCTACATTGATTTTAGCCTGTTGTTTAAAGGCAGCATTTATCGCAACGATTTAGTGCAGCGTTTTGCGGTTGGCCTTTCGGCCGGCACGCGCGATTTCAATTTATACAAAGAGCTGGCGCCAAATAACCTGTATTACGATTCCCAAGAAAAGCGCTATTTTCAGGCG
>NZ_JBLRWZ010000006.1:0-83613 GCF_047920995.1 Aliidiomarina sp. | reverse complement strand
CCTATTCCAACGCTCACCAGCTTGGGTAATGCCCAAACCTGATAAGCCCTTCGCTCCTTGGCAGCAATGGTGCTTTCAGCACGTACCATTACTGAACCGCTGTTATCGCAGCATTATTTACCTAAAAAATGAGTGCCGAGCCCTCGCGTTTACTCGCATGCGCTTTATTTTGAACCTATTTAGCTACCGCGCTATTGCCATGGCCAAGCGTGATGTTACCGATCCTGAAAAGCTGCAAAAGCTGATTCCCAACTATCAAATTGGCTGTAATCGAATTCTGATCGCCAATGATTGGTACAGCACGATCAACCAGCCTCACGTGCAACTGCACTGCAATGGTATTGAGAAAATTACCCCTACCGGAATCACTTATGGCAATGGCGAACACTACGCCGCCGATGTGATTATTTATGCTACTGGCTTTAAGGCTACCGAGTTTTTGGCTCCCATAAACATCATTGGCAGCAACAACCAACCCTTAAGCCAGGCTTGGAAAAATGGCGCTGAAGCCTATAAGGGTATTTCCGTAAGTGGCTTCCCCAACTTCTTCATGCTGTACGGGCCGAATACCAATCTTTCCCATAATTCCATACTGGTAATGCTCGAGGCACAATTTCACTATGTATTACAATGTACATATTACTTAGCTCGCAATAATCTGACTACACTAGATGTGAAAGCTGAGCGCCAGCAACATTATGTGAACACACTGCAAAAAAAACTCAATAAAAGTGTGTGGGCAGCAGGCTGTAGCTCTTGGTATACAAATGATGCAGGACGCAACGTGATTAATTGGTTTGGTTTCACTTTCACGTACCGTTTCCTTACATCTCGTATAAATGCAGCAGATTATAAGTTTGGAAGGAGCCACCGTGAGCAACGAAGCGATATTTCGAGGATTTCTGCGGGTATTCGTTAAACCATGTTTTTCCCCCCGATTCTCACTAGCATTCCGCCGAAAGTGGATTCAGGTTGTTGGTAAAACGCTACCCAACGCAAAAGACGTTCATTACCAAGAAGATAGCCTAGCCGGCCGCAGAACTGTGCTGGCCATGCCAAGCCAGCGTGCTCGCGCGCTAGCGGGAAACACCGACGATGCGAGTAACGGCAAGCAGCCGCAACATATCCTTTACCTGCATGGGGGTGGCTTTGTATTTGATGGCAACAGCACCCACATCGAATTTTGTGGCCACCTCGCCAATGCATGCGGAACTGCAGTATGGATGCTGGATTACCGGTTAGCACCAGAGCACCCCTTCCCTGCTGCACTCGATGATGCTGTGGCCGCCTATAAAGCGTTGTTAAAACGTGGTATTCCAGCGCGGAAAATTACCATTGCCGGTGATTCTGCTGGCGGTAACCTAGCCCTTAGTTGTGCCCTAGCGCTGCAAAATGAAGAGGTGGAGCAACCCGCCAACTTAGTGCTCATTTCACCTTGGCTGGATCTCACTTGCAGCTCGCATAGTTACAATGAAAACGCACATCTTGATCCCATGCTGCAGGTGAGTGGCTTAACCGCCAGCGCCAAAGATTACTTAGCGGGCCAAGATCCAGAGCAGTTACTAGCCTCTCCGTTCTTTGCCACAGCCACGGAATTGCAAAAGATTCCACCTACATTAATACAAGTGGGGAGCGATGAAATTTTACTCGATGATTCCCGTAAATTCGCAGCCAAGCTGCTTGATTTGCAGGTAGAGCATAAGCTTACGGTGGCGCCAGATATGTGGCATATCTATCCGTTGCATGCTTCACAGTTTAGCGCTTCAAAAAACGCTATTGCCGAGATTGCTTCGTTTCTTCAACGCGGCAGAACGGTGAAATTAAACAACGTTTAAATGTGATGAGGCAGATAACCAGCTATTGAAAATGTGTAATTGGCTGGTTCTTGCTAATGAGTGCTTTAACTTGCAATCAGCGCTTGGTTTATCCGAAAAGCGAAGCGGCTTCCCTTACCCGGCTTACTTTCAATCATTAGTTTAGTGCGGTGATGCTCAAGCGCATGTTTTACTATGGATAGGCCTAAACCAGTTCCGCCCGTGGCACTATTACGATCGCTTTCGGCTCGATAAAAACGTTCAGTTAAGCGCGGAATATGTTCGGCGGCAATGCCCGGGCCGCTATCTTCCACACTAAATTCAGCGCCGCTTGCAATACGCTGCCAGCTAACGCGGATCATGCCACCTTCAGGGGTATATTTAATTGCATTCGTAAGTAGGTTCATACAGGCACTGTACAGCTTGTCCTCATCTCCCCAGAGCGAAAGCTTATCATCGAGCGCCACGTGCATTTCTAGCTTCTTCTCTTGAATACTTTGCGCCAGCTCATCGATAGCTTGCTGTACCACATTAGCTAGCACTACCCGCTTACTGAATAGCGCTTTATCTTGTAATTCCATGCGCGAGATCTCCAGCAGTTGGTTTACCATGCGTTGCATACGCTTGGTTTGCCCTTGCATCTCGTGCACCGCTTTTTCCATCATTTGCGGAGGTAACTGCTCGCCATCCTCTAGCATCTCTAAATACCCGCTGATCACTGTTAACGGGGTTTTCAATTCATGGGAAACGTTGGCCACAAAATCTTTGCGCATGCGTTCTAACTTGCTGAGTTGGGTTACATCCCGCACCATCAACAACAGCTGCGTATCTGCATACGGCATAAAGCGGAGCTCGAGCTCGCGCTGATCGCCGATAGGCGAAAGAATGGTGATGGGTTTGGTAAAGTTGCCCGCTTCGAAGTATTTATGAAAACGAGGGTAACGAATTAGGTTGGTAATCCGAATGCCCTTATCTGCTGGCCAACGAATACCAAAATAGATCTGCGCTAATTTGTTGGTCCATTCTAAGGTGCCATCGGCATTCAACACTAGGCCAGCATCAGGAATTGCTTCTGCAGCTTGGCGAAATCGTTGCAATAACAGCGCCAGTGAGCGGCGTTTTACTTGGGCGCGGCGTAATGCGCCGTAAATACCATCATAAATATCGCTCCAGGCGCCTTTCGCTCGCGGGGGCAACATGGTTCTACTATCCCATAGCCAGCGATTTAAGCGTTGGAAATAGAATAAATTGCCTACCACTGCAAGCACGAGCCCAATGCTTAAACTTAGCCAAAATTTATCAACTAATAAGCCAACTAGCGCAAACGGCAGTAACCAAAGTAACTGCCGTTTTATAAGGCGAGAAAGCTTATAAAGACGTTGCATCAGCGCGCGGAGAAGCGATAGCCTACGCCACGAACAGTTTGCACTAAACGATCATGGCCATGTTCAGAAATTGCCTTACGCAGGCGGCGAATATGCACATCTACCGTGCGATCTTCTACATACACGTTGGTTCCCCACACGTGGTCAAGTAATTGTTCTCGGCTATACACGCGTTCTGGATGGGTCATAAAAAAGTGCAACAAGCGGAATTCGGTGGGGCCCATATCTAGGGAGGTGGTATTAGCAGAAACTCGATGGGAAACCGGATCGAGCACTAAACCATCGATATCAATCGGCTCATCTAAACTTGTAGGGTTAACACGGCGAAACACGGCGCGCATTCTAGCGATCAATTCTTTTGGCGAGAATGGCTTGGTCATGTAATCATCTGCCCCCACTTCCAGCCCTTTAATTTTATCTTCCTCTTCGCCACGGGCGGTAAGCATAATAATGGGAATATGGCGCAAATGCTCAGTTGTTTTTACTTTGCGTGCCAACTGAATTCCGCTGCCACCGGGTAACATCCAATCAAGTAAGATCATATCTGGATAGGGCTCTGTAATAGCAGCTAATCCCTTATCGTAATCTGCTGCTTGAATGGGCTGATACCCATGCTGCTCCAGTACAAACGCGAGCATCTCTCGAATTGGCGCTTCATCTTCAATAATCAACACTTTACTTGGCATCTGGTTCCACCTGTTCATGTATTTGTATTGCTATTATGAGAACCAACTGTGACATTTTTATGACGCTCGTTATTTTTCTATAAACTAGCTTAGAACGACCAGTTTAAACCCACCGATAACGCGAATGGATCATTTCCTGGCTCAATCACCAAGGTTTTACCATGGCCGCCAGCTGAAACGTTTGCAGTTGCCAATTGCGCATTTTGCGTATGTGATGCGGTTGCATATAAGCTTACTGCGGCATTTACTTTACGGTTTATGCCCACGGTAAACATGGTTGAATCGAGCATATTAGTTGCATCAGCGGCTCGATGAAACACCTGTGCCTTCACGCTGTATTGGCTATCCAATGCATAAGAGCCTGTAACGCCATAGGCCTGTTGCGTGCCCGTTACCATGCCAGATGCGTATTGATAAAAAAGTGCCGTGGTTAGCGCACCATTGGTGCGAATAAGTGCAGCACGAGTTCCTTTTAAAGCGGTATTAAGTTCTCGATTTTGTTGCTCATAACCAATGATACCTGTCCACCCATTCAGCGCATAGGTAAGCGATGTACTGTAAACATCGTTGTTAGTATTCGTATTCGCACCGGTTTGTTCACTAGTACCATAGTGCGCCATCCAAGTGAGGTTATTCCGAGTTGGCGATGTGTAATGAATGCCACTGCGCAAGCGCCGATCGAAGTGCATTTCGCCGCTCCGTACAATGTTTCGCCCTTCGCCCACTTGCTCACGAAATTGCTCAACAGCGTTCAAAATACGCTTCACTGGCGAATCATAAAAGCCAGCACGCAAGGTTCCCCATTCGCCTTGTACGCCAACAAATGTGTTTCTCGGTGAAAACGTACTTTGCCCTTCTGCCATATCGATTGTGCGCTCAATTTGGCCTATCAAACGCATTCCAGGCTCAAGCTCATACGCCATTTTCACGCCGATACGGCTAGAGTTACTGGACACATTTAAGCCGCCATTATCACCATCATCAAGATAATCACCAGAAACGTGCAATTTACCGTAAAAATCAATTTTCGGCTGTTCCGCAACTGCGGGGAATACGGCCAATACGCTCACTAAAGCAGCTATCGCGCCTGCACTGCGATAGTAATGATTACTTGCCAGATGGTTAATACGATTACGACAATGAGATATCAATAGCATATTATTTTGACGATTTGAGCGGCGCATAGCGTTTCCTTTCAAATAGCGGGCGGTAGGCTTAGTTAACTACATGCGCATGAGTTAACTAAACATGACGAAATTATATTGAACACATGAACATTATGTCACCCTTTTGCTACAGTTTTATGACATTAATTGCAGGTGGGAAAATTTTGTATTTACTGATAGAGTTTCTTTATTGTCTTGTCACCGAGTTTGTCATAATTCTCGGTATCCTAGTTGCATAATAATGTCGCATAATAATAGGTATAACCTTGGTGAAACGCTCTGTTCATGATGCTGCACCGCGTGCAACAAGAAGTATCACTCGAACGCTGCTTACTAGCGTTCTCGCTGTTTATTTCTTGCTTACACTGCTCATTACCACTGGGCAGGTTGCGCTTGAGTATCAAAATACCCGCGACAACCTATTAAATGATTTGCGTAATCAACATCACACCTTCGCCGCCAGTATTGCCCGTGCACTTTGGGAATTTAATAGCACTCAGGCCGAAACTATTGCTTCTGGTTTAACCAGCGTTCCAGCAATTAGCGGGGTTATTGTGCGCGATGATCAAGGCAAAGTTATTTCCAAACGTGGGCTCACCATGAGCGCACAGCAAATAGAAGGCTTAAGCGATTCTGGTGAAATTCCGGAACAGCAGGGAATTTTCGGGTATTACAGCCCGCTTATTTATGAATTTGCGGGCCGCTCTGAAGTAGTTGGCGATGTTATGTTGTTCTCTAACCGCGATATCACCATTGAACGCTTAAAGCCCAGTATATTTCTGCTCGTTGTTGGTGCGCTAATCAAAAGCAGCTTGTTGATCATACTATTTTCGCTCGCCTTCAAGTTTTATTTGCGGCTACCTCTAGAAGAGCTGATTCGGCAAATCCGTAATTTTGATTTTAATAAACTTGAACGTTCGGTGATTCAATTAAAGCAATTAGAAACCAACGAATTTAGTTTGCTTGAAGACGCTTATAACGATCTTATAGAGCGTTTACGCCAACACCAAATAGCCTTGAAACAAACAGAAGAAGAACTAACCGCGGCAAATCAACAGCTGGAAGAACAAAACTTAGTTCTTGAGCAAGAAATTGCTGAGAAAACTCTGGGCATCAGTAACTTGATGCTTGATTTAGAGCGCCGCCGGCACGATCTGGAAGTACGCCAGCACTCATTGGAGCAAGAAATTCACCAGCGGCGTATCACCGAATCTAAGTTAAAACAAACCAATAAAGATCTACAGGAAAGCGTTGAGTTCCTACAACAAACGAAAAGCCAACTGGTTAATACTGAAAAAATGGCCACCCTAGGTAACTTAGTTGCCAGTATCACGCACGAAGTGAATACACCGCTTGGTATCAGCCTTACCTCGGCTACTTTTTTGCGCGAGCGAGTGGATAAATTAAAAGCTGACGTTACTAACGGTAAACTCTCTGCATCTGCTCTTGATAGTTTCATTCACGATGTAGAAGAAGGGCTAAGCTTAATTAATGGCAATTTAGAGCGTGCGAATGAACTACTTACTGGCTTTAAACAAGTGGCTGTAGATCAAAGTTCAGAAGCAAACCGCAGCGTATTGCTTCCCGATTATTTGCGCCGGGTGGTGAAAACATTACAACCTAGCTTGCGCAGCAAAAACATTACCGCCGACATTGATTGCCCTGATATCAAAGCGAGTTTCTTTACTGGTGCCCTTGCGCAAGTGTTAACAAACATGATTATGAATAGTGTAATTCATGGTTTTACCGATAAAAATCAGGGCTGCATTAACATAACGGTACGCGTTGAAAATAATATTCTGCACTTTACCTACACAGATAATGGCCAGGGTATGTCGAGCAATGAGCTCAATCATCTCTTTGAAGCCTTTTTTACCACGCAAGCCGAGAATGGTGGCAGCGGCCTGGGCACGCATATTATTCACAAGCTGATTACCGAAACTCTGCACGGTGAAATAACGGTGAGTAGCAAACTGGGCGAAGGGCTAACCTACCAATTTAGTTTTCCAGTAACTTTAACGAACGCCAACTGACAGCCTGCCAATACTCGGGTATTATGCGGCACTGTTAATTCCTCATATTATTGTTCATCGAAAAATCGGAGTATTCACCCGTATGTGGTTTAAAAACTTACGTGTATATCAGTTCACCCAGCCTTTCACTTGGTTTGACGATGCCGAGAGCTTATTAAACGAGCGCCGTTTTAAACCTTGTGCACGGCAAGAACCGGTAAGTTTTGGTTTAATTCCACCACTTGGTGACGAAGATGGCCCACTTATTCATCGCGTTGGCGATAATTTATTGTTTTGCGCTAAAAAAGAAGAAAAAGTGGTGCCACCCAGTGCGGTGAATGCCGAGCTAGAACAAATTCGTGAGCAGTTCCAGCAAGCGAATGCGCGCTCTATGCCTCGCAAAGAGCAACAAACCGTTAAAGAAGAGATTATTCATCGCATGCTGCCGCAAGCATTTCCTAAGTTTGCGGTAACTTGGGGCATGATTGATTTAAAGGGCCAACGTTTATTAGTGGATAGCTCGAGTGCCACGCGTGCCGAAGAGTTAACCGCATTAGTGCGCAGCTGTTTAGGCTCGTTACCCATTAAGCCATGGGGTGCTGAAGCCAATGCAGAAGTTTTATTTACCGAATGGGTGAAACAGCAATCGGCACCCGCTCCTTTCGCCTTAGGCCTTGAAGCAGAGTTGCGCAGCTTTTCCGAGAACGAATCGGTAGTGAAGTTGAAGCAACATGATTTAACAACCGATGAAGTTGGCTTGCACTTACAACATGGTAAATTAGTTACGCAACTGGGCATGGAGTGGGAAGAGCGGCTAAGCTTTCTACTTACCGACGATTATGCCATTAAACGGATTCGCTTTAGCGATATACTGAAAGAGCAGCGCGATGATTTGAACCCAGAAAGCCGCGCAGAACAGCTTGATGTTGATTTTGCTTTAATGAGTGGCGAGTTCAACCAATTATTAATCGAACTAGAGCGCATTTTCGCAGCGTCTAGCCCAGAAAATACGGAGCAATAGCTACATGAATCCTGAATGGGCTCAACTAGAACTGGATGATGTTTTAGTAAACACTTTGCTGGATGCTGGGCTAATGAAGCCAACAAAGATCCAGCTTGAAGTAGTTCCGTTAGCACTTGAAGGCAAAGATGTACTTGCAGCTTCGCCTACCGGTACGGGCAAAACGCTCGCGTTTTTATTGCCAGCTATTCAGCATTTAATCGATTACCCACGGCGTTCGCCAGGATCTGCTCGAGTGTTGGTGCTAGCACCTACACGAGAGCTTGCTGAGCAAATTGGTAAGCAAGCAGAATTACTTTGTGATGCTGCAGGCTTAACCTCACTTACGGTTACCGGTGGGGTTAATTTCGGCAGCCATACGGGTGCTTTTAAAGAGAACTTAGATATTGTTATTGCCACACCTGGCCGCTTACTCGATTACTTAGGCGGGGAAAAGTTTAGCGCTGAAGATCTTGAGATTTTAGTGCTAGATGAAGCCGATCGAATGATGGATATGGGCTTCCGTACACCGGTAGAACAGATCATTAATGAAGCGGTTAATTTGCGCCAACGCCTGTTGTTTAGCGCTACTGCAGATAGCCACACCCTTGCTACCTTTAGTAAGCAAGTACTTGCTACGCCGGAGTTCATTAATGTTGAACCGCCTCGGCGCGAGAAAGGTAAAATTCATCAATGGGTGCACGTTAGCGATAACGTTGAGCACAAACAGCAATTATTAAAGCACCTACTCGGTGAATTTAATGGCCGCGTGCTGGTGTTTGTGCGCAAGCGCGAGCGTGCTCATGAGCTAGCCGAGGTTTTGCAGAACATGGGTTATGGCGCCATGGCGCTTGAAGGTGGCCTTCCGCAAGCTGAACGACAAGCACGTTTGCTGGCGTTTTCGAATGTGAAGCAGCGTATTCTCGTGGCTACCGATGTAGCGGCCCGAGGGCTCGATATTCCGGATGTAGAGTTAGTAGTTAACTTCGATTTACCACGCAAAGGCGATACCTTTGTGCACCGTATTGGCCGTACCGGTAGAGCGGGAAAAACCGGTACTGCTGTGGCATTAGTAGAAGCGCATGACGCCGAAAACTTGGGCCGTATTGAACGTTACTTAGGGGAGCGGATTGAACGTAGGTTTGTGAAAGAATTGCGGCCAACCTATAAATTCCCAGACCCGCATAAAAAGAGCAAAACAAAGAAGAAAAAGAAAACTAAGAAAATGCTCGCGGGTACCAAGAAGAAGAGCGCAAAAGCGAAGAAATAAGCGTATACCACGCACTAAGTAAGTGCTTACTTAGTGCGTGCTTTCTAAGTACGGCCGTGTTTAGCGCGAGCTTTATACAGCGCCCGGCATAAATAGAAGCCCAACACACCTGCCATATCCGCAATCACATCCCACACATCGGCGCCGCGGCCTGGCACGAAGTGCTGAATCGCCTCTATCGAAACTGCATAGAGGAATAAAATAGGTACCGCAATCAGTAAGCGGGGCCGAAATGCCAAATGCATTGTTGCCGCCAACACGAAGAACAAACCGAAGTGCACCACTTTATCTGCGTGCGCAAATTGGCTCACCGCTGGCGTTGGAGGGGATTGCATTAAAAATAGGCCCGACACAATAATCACGACCAAACTAAATATAATTCGCCAAAGCACCTGTAGGGTATTCCTTATTTATTCTGTTCCAACACACCAACGTGAGCGAATCCTTGCTCTTGCATCTGCAGCGCTTGTAAGCGGCTCATAACACCTTGTTGGCAATAGAGAAGGTAATGCGTATCTTTACTCAGTGTATCTTGTTTACTGGCTAACTTGAAAAATGGAATGTGTAACACTTTGTGTCCGGTTACGTGCAGCGGGGCCGCTTCCTCTTCGTCGGCTGTTCTTACATCAATAATTACGGCCTGCTCTGGCATATCATCCTGATAAACTTTCGGGCCAACAACTGGATTTACGCGAACTTCACGAATATCAACCGCAACGCTCTCTGCTACCACTTCATTGATTAAACTATCAGGTATTACTTCGGGTTCGGCACTAGCGATCACCCCAGGCTTAACCTTTACAGAAGGCTGCTGGGAAATTACCCCACAATATTCAGGTACTGCGGCACAAAGAGCTTCAACGCCAATAGCGCGCGCTTGGTCTACTATCGCTTGTTTATCACTTACAATCAGCGGCCGAACCACTAAGGCATCGGTAGCTTGATCAATCAGTTTCAAGTTACTCAAGGTTTGGCTAGACACTTGCCCTACCGCTTCACCGGTAACCAATGCTTGCGCCTTCACCAGATCGGCAACTTGTGCTGCTGCTCGCATCATTGCACGCTTCAGGAGCACACCCATAGCCCCTTGATCCGCATGCTCGAGAATACGCGCTACTACTTTTGAGAAATCCACGGTAACGAACTTCACTGCATGGGTGCGAGAGTACTTTTGCCATAGAAAGTAAGTGATTTCTTTAACCGCCGCCTCGTGTGCATCGGCACCCAGGTTAAAAAAGCAAAAGTGCGTGCGCGTACCCCTGCGAATCATTTGGTAACTCGCCACCGCTGAATCAAAGCCACCCGACATCAAACTTAGTACGGTTTCTTGAGTAGGCAATGGGAAGCCGCCGATACCGGTGTAGCGGCGTTCTACCATAGACACTTGCTCATCAATTACATGTAACACTAATTCTTCTTGCGGATTTTTCAACGCTACACTGGTACCTGCCACTTGCGCTTTAATGCCGCCACCCAAGTAGCGCGCCATGTCTAGAGAGGAAAACTCGTGATTACCTTTGCGCTTAATACGCACCGCAAACGATTTACCTTGAAAGCGCTCGCTTTGGCTCTCGAGAATCCAACTCAATAGATCGGTGAATTCGGTAAGCGGATGCTGGGTAACTTGCTCGAAGTAGCCGATGCCTGGTGTGGTTTGCAAGGTTTGGATGGTAGTTGCGGTAAGCTCAGCATCGTTTATATGGGTTACTTCAATACGATCCCAGTGGCCATTTACACGAACAGATTTATCCAATGGTTTTAGCAAGGTACGCAAGTTTCCCGTAAGCACTTTTACATGCCGTTGCCGAACCGAACGGCTTTTAATGGTAATTTCTGCGTGCAAGCGAACAATAAACTTCATGAAACCCTCGTAAATACCGCTAACGCGAAGCGCCTGAAAATAAGCGCGCAATTATAGCTGATTTCACTTTGCGCAGCCAGAATCAGCGATATCAACGGCAAAACCGCTGCCGATTAGCTACTATTTGTGTTATTTTATCTGCACGCAAAAGGCTTTAGAAACGGACCTCAGGTAGCATTATGAGCAAACAAAATAACCCAGAAGAAATTGGCTTTGAACAAGCCATGGAAGAGCTTGAGAGTATTGTAAAAGCGCTTGAAGAAGGCGATATGCCATTAGAAACATCGCTACAGCAATTTGAACGCGCGGTATTGCTTTCTCGAATTAGCCAAAAGAAACTACAACAAGCCGAGCAGAAAGTGCAAGTGTTGCTGCAGCAAAACGGCAGTGAAACGCTCAGCGATTTTACCGAATCCTCGGAATAACAGGGCGTATTGCGCATGTCTGCAACTGGATTGTTAACTGAAAATCTAGCACTGTATCGGGCCCGCCATGATGCCTATATGAAGGCGCTACTGCAGCCATCGGTGCCTGCACAACGGCTAACTGATGCCATGTCTTACGCTACCTTGCTGGGTGGCAAACGTGTGCGCCCATTTCTAGTATATGCTACTGGTTCGATGCTGGGTGTGGCTGACGATCTTCTTGATGCACCTGCTGCGGCAATTGAATGTATTCATGCTTATTCGCTGGTGCATGATGATTTGCCGGCTATGGATAATGATTCGCTGCGCAGAGGCCAAGCTACCTGCCATATTCAGTTTGATGAAGCCACCGCAATTCTTGCCGGCGATGCATTACAAAGCCTGGCCTTTCAGTTGTTAGCCAAACCGCAGCCGCAAATTAACGCTGCACAACAACTTGCTATGGTAGCTACCTTAGCCGAAGCCGCTGGCCTAACCGGCATGTGCGGTGGCCAAGCGTTAGATATCAAGGCAACAGGCAGTAATGGTAAAGATATTACCGCCGCGCAGTTGGAGCAGATTCACCGCCTGAAAACCGGTGCGCTGTTGCGCGCAGCTGTGCGCCTAGGGGCTTTGTGCGGCAATAATGTTAGCGATGAGGTGCTTACCCAACTGGATGAGTTTGCCAGTGCGATAGGCTTAGCCTTTCAAGTGCAAGACGATATTTTGGATGTGATTGGTGATACGCAAACTTTAGGTAAAACCAAAGGTGCCGATGCCGATTTGAGTAAGGCAACCTACCCTGCGCTGCTTGGGATAAATGGATCTAAACAGCTACTTACAACGTTACATGAAAAAGCGCTACACGCACTTTCGCTGATACCGTACAATACCGAGCTACTCGAAGAATTCACCGAATACCTTGTAACACGAGACCGTTAGTATTATGACGCAAGCAAGCCAAAATGCCTTTCCATTGTTGCATGTAATCGATTCACCAGCTGATTTGCGCGGTTTGCCGAAGCAAAAATTACAGCAGGTAAGCGATGAGTTGCGGCAATTTTTACTTGCCTCGGTAAGTAAAAGCAGCGGCCATTTGGCCAGTGGCTTGGGAACAGTTGAACTTACCGTTGCCCTACACTATGTATACAAAACGCCATTTGATCACCTGGTTTGGGATGTGGGGCATCAAGCTTACCCACACAAAATACTAACGGGCAGACGTGATCAATTACACACCATTCGGCAGAAAGATGGTTTGCATCCTTTCCCTTGGCGCGAAGAAAGTGATTACGATGTAATTTCTGTAGGGCACTCCAGTACTTCCATAAGTGCTGCCTTGGGCTTAGCGGTAGCCGCTGAAAAAGAAGCGCAAAACCGTAAAACCGTGGCGGTAATTGGCGATGGCGCCATGACCGCAGGTATGGCATTTGAAGCCATGAACCATGCCGGTGATGTAGCTCCCGATATGTTAGTTATTTTAAATGATAACGATATGTCGATTTCTGAAAATGTGGGCGCGCTGAATAGCCATTTTGCGCGGCTTTTATCAGGCAAAATATACACCTCGCTGCGCGAGGGTGGCAAACAGCTGCTAAGCGGTTTGCCCACTATGCGCGAACTCGTAAGTAAAGCTGAAGAGCATGTGAAAGGCATGGTTACGCCTGGCACTATCTTTGAAGAGCTAGGCTTCAATTATATCGGCCCAATAGATGGCCACGATGTTGATGCATTGGTAGAAACCCTTACCAACATGCGCACTTTAAAAGGCCCACAACTTCTGCATGTAGTAACACGCAAAGGTAAAGGCTACGCCCCTGCGGAAAAAGATCCGATTGGCTACCACGGGGTGCCGAAATTTGATCCCACAACCAACAGCTTGCCCACGAAAGCACCGAGCATTCCCTCTTATTCAGCAGTGTTTGGTGAATGGCTATGTGAAACAGCCGCGGTTGATGAAAACTTAATGGCGATTACGCCGGCCATGCGCGAAGGTTCCGGCATGGTGGCTTTTGCCCGCCAGTTCCCCAAACAATATTTTGATGTAGCCATTGCCGAACAGCATGCTGTTACCTTTGCTGCGGGCTTAGCCATTGCCGGGCAGAAACCTGTAGTGGCCATTTATTCATCATTTTTACAGCGCGCATACGATCAGCTTATTCATGATGTGGCGTTACAAAATTTAGATGTGTTATTTGCTATCGATCGGGCAGGTATCGTGGGTGCTGATGGCCCTACTCACCAAGGCGCGTTTGATTTAACCTTCCTACGCTGTATCCCGAACATGGTAGTAATGACACCTAGCAATGAAGATGAGTGCCGCTTAATGCTCGCTACGGGCTACCAATATGTTGGGCCTGCGGCAGTTCGCTATCCTCGTGGTAATGGCATTGGTGTTGAGTACAGCCCACTTCAGCCACTACCAATTGGTAAGAGCCGTGTTGTGCGCAGTGGCAGTAAGGTTGCTATTCTCAACTTTGGTACCTTGCTGAGTGAAGCCATGATTGCCGCAGAATCACTCAACGCTACCGTAATTGATATGCGCTTTGTGAAACCATTAGATACGCAGGCCGTGTTAGCTGCGGCAGCAGAGCATGAGTTACTGGTAACTCTTGAAGAGAATGCTATTGCTGGCGGAGCTGGCAGCGCGGTAAGTGAAGCATTAGCAGCCGCGAACGTGCAGATGCCAGTTTTACATATTGGCTTACCGGATCAGTTTATCAAGCACGGCGGGCAAGATGAGGTTCGTGCCGAACTGGGGTTAGATGCCCATGGTATACAGCTGCAAATAAAAGCCCGATTATAATCGGGCTTTTTTGTGAGTGCTGTAAGTGCTGTAAGTGCAACCTTACATAGGCAGCCAGCCTAAGCTTAAAACAATGTGCATCAATACCAAGGTAATGAAGCCAGCTACGATATCGTCGAGCATAATACCAAAGCCGCCATCTACCTTCTTATCTAGCCAGCTAATCGGCCATGGTTTGATAATATCGAAAATGCGGAATAGCACAAAAGCCAACAACAACGATTGCCAACTTACCGGCACCGCTATCATCGCTATCATATAACCGGCAATCTCATCCCACACAATAGCCGGTGCATCATGCTCACCCATTGCCTTTGCCGTTGCACCACATAGGTAAATACCAATAATTGTGGCAAACACCACAACACCCATGTATGCGGCTACATCTAACGGCGAAAACAACCATACCAATACGATAGCGGGTAAAGTACCAAAAGTACCCGGTGCTTTCGGCAACAAACCGGTACCAAAGCCAAACGAGAAAAAATGCACGGGGTGTTTAATCAGCTCACGTTTACTCTTTTTAAGCGGCATACAAATTCCTTAGTTAACCCTAATACGGCTTCTTTATCATGCGAAGTGGCTAAAGCTTTCTAATTGCAAATCACAGCGCTCATTTTTGTTAAAGTAGCGCAGCCCTTTATTGCCTTCAATAATACCTACTTGAGTAACACTTACACCAGCTTGAACTGCAATTGTTTCTAGCATTCCACAGCGGCTAGCTGGCACGGTAAAGCAAAGTTCGTAATCATCACCGCCAGCAAGTTGGTAAACCCAACCATCGGCGCTATTAACACTTTCTGCAAATGCTTTTGAACGAGGCAAACGATGGAGTTCGATATGCGCACCTACACCCGATGCTTGTAAGATATGGCTTAAATCACCCGCTAAGCCATCGCTTAAATCAATCGCCGATGTTGCTAAGTTGCGCAACAGCTGCCCTAAACCCACCCGAGGAGTTGGATAAAACAGGCGTTTCTCTAGAGCTGAGAATGCAGCATCAGAAAGTTGCACGCGCTGTTGCTGTGCAGCCAAGGCAAGTGCTGCATCACCAAGGGTGCCACTTACATAGATACGATCACCCGGCTGAGCCCCCTTGCGCGTTAAATAGCGCTCTTTCGGCACAATACCTTGGGCTGTTAACGTGAGGCTTAACGGCCCTTTCGTTACATCTCCACCAATTAGGGCGCAACGATAATAATCCACGGCTTTGAAAAACCCAGAACTGAACTCGGCTAACCATTCTTCATTGATTTTAGGGAGTGTACAGCTTAACGATAGCCAAGCGGGTTCTGCGCCCATTGCTGCTAAATCACTAAGGTTTACTGCCACAAGTTTGTGGCCAAGCGCCGCTACCGGCACCCGATCATCAAAGTGCACGCCAGCAACCATGGTATCGGTGGTTACCGCAATACCGCAATCCGCAGGAGGGATTACTACTGCCGCATCATCACCGATAGATACGGCAACGTCACGACGGCTTTTATTCTCAGAGTTTAGTGACAACGAGCTGCTACTGCTGAACTGCTGTTGAGTACTTGCAGAGTTGGTGGCACTTTTGGTAGCACTAAAAGATGACGTTTGATTTTGTGCCGTTCGCGCTTGAAAGTATTTTGCAATAAGCGCGAACTCACTACGCTGAATATCCATAGCGTTTATTGGCGGGTAGCGCGCAAGGTATCTACAGCCTTATCTAACACACCGTTTACAAAACGATGGCTATCATCGGCACCAAATGCTTTCGCTAACTCAATCGCTTCATTCATTACCACTTTGTAGGGAACATCTAAGCGCACTTTCAGCTCAAATGCAGCAACACGCAAAATAGCACGCTCAATTTGGTCTAAATCAACAAATGGACGATCGGTAAACGGCGATAACGCTTGATCTAGGTTTGCTTGTTGGCTGGCTACACCGCGCAGCAAATCAAGGAAATAATCTACATCAACCTTGCTTACATCATTCTCAGTTAAGAACTCCGCTTCAATGTCGCTTACACTATTACCCGATAACTGCCACGAATATACTGCCTGAATCGCCAAACGGCGAGCTTTACGGCGAGCTGCTGGTTTCACTGAACGCTCCTTACAGTTGTTCGAGAACGTTAATCATCTCAAGCGCACTTAAGGCTGCTTCAGAGCCTTTATTGCCATGCTTTACGCCTGCTCGATCAATCGCTTGCTCATCGGTATCTGTGGTAATTACACCAAATGCAACTGGCACACCGGTTTCCATTGCTACTTGTGCTAAGCCAGAGTTTGCTTGGCCTGCTACAAAATCAAAATGCGGCGTACCACCACGAATTACTGCACCAATAGCAATAACGGCAGCATACTTACCACTTTCAGCAGCTTTCTTTGCTGTTAACGGCAGCTCGTAAGCACCAGGAACTTTCACAACGGTAATATCTGCAGCGTTCACTTGGCCAATACGCACCAATGTATCAATTGCGCCTTCCATTAATTTCTCAACAATGAAACTGTTAAACCGCGATACAACAATGGCTACTTTTTTACCAGGTGCAGCAACACCCGCTTCAATTACATTCATGATCTTTCCTTCCAACAAAGAGCTTCACACTGTGCCCTAAATGATGCCGATAAAGCACCGCTAAGCGCATATTTAATTGGCGCGAAGAATAGCACAATTTCCCTTTAAACGGTAAATATACCCGCAGCGAACACGCATTTACTACTGCAACTCCGGCCGTTTACCCACCGCTTGATTAGTAAAATCTTTAATTCGCTGCAGGGCAGCATCAATATCTTCACCTACTGACATCGGTTCGCTAATCAAAATAGAGCGAGTTGCGAAACAAAAGGCGATCGGAATCACCGGTACATTCGCTTGCTGCGCCATATGCAAAAAGCCTTTTCGCCATTCGGTAACTTTACTGCGAGTGCCTTCGGGTGCAAGCACCAACAGCAAATCATCGCGCTTCTCGAATTGCTCTACCATCTGCCCAACAATGCCATGCGCACTATCACGCTGCACGGGAATACCGCCCAACCAAACTAATAGCCGCCGCACAGGAAATACAAATATCGAGTGCTTCCCCAAAAAGGATAAGCGCACACCTAGCGCAAATTTCACCGCTAGCCCAACGAAGAAATCCCAATTCGAGGTGTGCGGTGCTACCGGGATAATCGCTTTGGAGATATCAGGAAGTTCACCAACAATCTTCCAACCACCCAAAATACGCATGCCAAACCGGCCTAACCATCTGCTAAACCGGTTCCCGCGTGTTGGTAAATGCTGATAGGATAAAGGTTCGCGAATCACTTACTGCAATCTCTGGCGAATTTCCCGCAGCTTTGTTTTCACTAAAGCGCGATTATCTGGGCCCAACCGCAGCATTTGCTTTTGTGCTGGCAATAAACCTTCTAAGGCTGGATCCGTATAGGTATACATTACCTGGGAATCATCCACAGCTAACAACCCTCGCGGCTCCGGTGTATCGAGTAGAATAGCGATCGCATCCAGTACTTGATCATGGAAGTTGGCGCCGGGCTCTTTAAACTCGCCAAAAGCCTCCTCAAACAATGGTTGGAAACGATAATATTGGCCTACCAACACATCTGTATCCATTTGATAAAACCAAGATACGATATCGTTGTACCGCGTATAGCTGCGCTCATCGATGTATAACTGGCCATCAATTTCCTGTACCAAAAACCGCGATTGTGGGCCTTCCACTATGGCTGCTTCACGCACAACATCGCCGCGCGATACATTATCAACAAACACCACTAGCTTGCGGAACATGTTCTCGGCAATTACTGGGCGCGTGTTGATCTCTTTCTCACTTAACTCGGCTAACAGCACGGTGCTAGCAGCGTCAAGCTCAGGCAATGGCTCTTCTACCACTTCTGGCTCTGGTGCTACTTCCGGCTCAGGTTCTGGTTCAGGTACTGGCTCAGGTTCCGGTTCCGGCTCTGGCAGCGTTTCAGGCTCTACTTCAACACCTCGTTCTGGAACTTCTACCGCAGGCGCAGGAGCGGGCTCCAGTTCGCCGCCTCGAGTAAACCATAGCGCCAAAATGGCCACTATAATTACCGCAATTACGATACCGATAACACGCGGGTTTAACCCTTTTGCGTTCGTTTTCTCAGAATTTTGCTCTTCCATCACAGCTCCTTAGTTAGGGCTAGGCGTTCAAGTACTAGGTTTTATGATATTTCATCACGGCAGAAAACTAACTCTTTATCATTTGAGAGCTCGGCATTAAAGGAATACCCTGCCTCATCAAAAGACTGCAAATCCGCTACAGAGTTCGGCTTCTTTTCAATAATATAACGCGCCATTAACCCACGCGCTTTTTTTGCGTAAAAACTAATTACCTTGAGCTTGTCATTTTTAGTGTCTTTAAACACCGGCGTTACCACCTTAGCCTGCAAGCTATCGGTTTTTACTGCTTTAAAATACTCATTCGAGGCTAAATTGATTAGGGTATCAGTATGCAAATGATCGAGTGTTTGATTCAGTTTTTGCGTGATGGTATCGCCCCAAAATGAATACAAATCTTTGCCACGTGAGGTTTTCAATTTAGTACCCATTTCTAATCGATACGGCAGCATCAAATCAAGTGGCTTTAATACGCCATACAAGCCAGAAAGGATGCGCATATGTTTTTGCCCATATTGCCAATCTTCTTCTGATAACGATGCGGCATCTAAACCGGTGTATACATCGCCATTGAAGGCAAACACGGCTTGCTTTGCTTTAGAGGTAGAAAAAGGGGTACGCCATTCGCTAAATCGAGCCGCATTCAAACCCGCTAGCTTATCGCTAATGCCCATGAGCTCACTTAGTTCATGCGGAGAAAACTGCCGACACACCTTCACTAATGCCGCGGCTTCATCAAGCAGCTCTGGCTGAGTATAATCATCAACTGGTGCAGCACTGTCATAATCTAAGTTTTTCGCTGGTGAAACAACAAATAGCATATTTTTACTCCATCAGTAGCAATGTCATTAATGAAAGATTACCACAGCTTATATGAAAAAACCCCCAACAGAAATTACTCTGCGGGGGCTTGGTGTGATCATAAACAACGAAGTAACCTGAACTTACCGTTTTAGTTACAAATAGTTCTCTTGATCTTCACCTTCTTTTTCAACTTCTGGTGGCATCAAATCTTCCCGCGAGATTCCCATCGCCAGTACTAATGTACTGCGTGTGAACACGGATGAGTAAGTACCCACTACCACGCCCATTGCAAGAGCTACCGAGAAGCCAAAGATCATCTGGCCACCAAAGAACATTAACACCAAGAGCACCATTAAGGTGGTAAGTGACGTTACTAAGGTACGGCTCATGGTTTGGCTTAGCGAGATATTAATCACCTCAACTGGCGTGTTCTTACGCAGCTTACGGAAGTTCTCCCGAATTCTATCGGCCACAACGATACTATCGTTGAGGGAGTAACCTATTACCGCAAGCAACGCCGCCAGAATGGTTAAATCAACTTGCATTTGTAGTAGTGAGAATAAGCCAAGAATGAGCACAACATCTTGCCCCAAACCAGCTACCGCCGATAATGCTAACCGCCATTCAAAGCGGAACGACACATACACTAGGATACAGATAAGCGCCACAATCATCGCTAGGCCGCCCGCTTCAGCGAGCTCCTCACCTACTTGCGGACCAACAAACTCAACTCGGCGTACATCGATATCGCCATCAATATTGGTTTGCAAAACCCGTAGCAAATCATTGCCGATAGTATCGGAAGCAGCACCCTCACGCGGTGGAATTCGCACCAAAACATCGCGCTGCGTACCATAGTTTTGTACTACCGCATCGCCGAATTCATTCGCTTCTAATACCGTGCGTAACTCACTTAAATTAGCAGGTTGCTCGAAACCAACCTCTACCAAGGTACCACCCGTGAAATCCAATCCCCAGTTCAAGCCTTTTACTACTAGCGTAGAAAGCGAAAACACAATCAAGATAACACTTAAAGCTGTCGTCCATTTGTTAATGGACATGAAATTAACGGGGTTATTTTCATCTACTTTAGTAATCTGAAACATAAACTGCTCCCCTTAAATTGACAGCTTGGTTAAGCGCTTTTGGCGCCCCCAAATTAAGTTAATCACTGCACGAGTACCTGCAATAGCGGTAAACATCGAGGTAACAATACCGATGGCAAGTGTTACTGCGAAGCCTTTAATAGAGCCCGTACCTACAGCAAACAAGATCAACGCGGTAATCAGCGTGGTAATGTTCGCATCGGCAATGGTTGAAAACGCATTTTCATAACCACGCGCAATAGCTTGCTGCGGACTTCGCCCTTCCAGCAGCTCTTCACGAATACGCTCGAATATAATTACGTTCGCATCCACCGCCATACCCACCGTAAGTACAATACCGGCCATACCAGGCATAGTTAGCGTAGCGCCAGGTACCAACGACATAATACCGATGATCATTACTAGGTTTGTAAGCAGTGCAAGGTTAGCAACCATGCCGAATGCGCGGTAGTAAATGCCCATAAATAACAGCACAAGCACAAAGCCTGCCACAATCGCGGTTAAACCAGCTTTTACGTTTTCAGCACCCAAGCTTGGGCCAACAGTACGCTCTTCCACAATTTGAATCGGCGCAATCAACGCACCAGCGCGTAATAATAGCGCTAGGTTTTGTGCTTCTTGTACGCCGCCCACACCAGTGATGCGGAAGTTACTTCCCAACACCGCTTGAATGGTTGCAACACTTACTACTTCCTCAACCCGTTCAAAAGCGATACGCCCTTCATCGGTAGTTTCACCAGTAGCAATAAACTCGATAAACACGGTTGCCATTGGCTCGCCAACATTACCCCGAGTTGCTTGGGTCATTAAACGACCGCCAGCTGAATCAAGGGAAATGTTTACCTGTGGCCGGCTACTTTCATCATAGCCAACGCTCGCATCAACAATGTGATCACCAGTGAGAATAATGCGGTTTTGCAGCAGCACTTGGCCGCCACTACGCACATTGTACAAGCGGCTACCAAAGGGTACACGGCCGGCAATTGCATCCTGTAAATCGTTTTCGGTATCTTGAAAACGGAATTCAAGAGTAGCTGTAGCACCTAAGATTTCTTTGGCGCGCGCCGTATCTTGAATACCTGGCAGCTCAACTACAATCCGATCTTGGCCTTGGCGTTGAATTACCGGTTCAGCAACACCGAGCTCATCCACTCGATTGCGCAGAATAGTAATATTCTGATCAATCGCGTTAGCTCGCGTTTCTTGCAAAAATTGGTCGGTCATTACCAGGGTAAGGGCGTTGTTCGAGCTGTCTGTACGTAACTCATACCCTTGGTATTGATTGCGCAGTGAACGTTGCGCACTTTGGTAATCTTCTGCATTACGCAGTTCTATTACCACGTTATTGCCAGATTGCTCTACTCGGCGATAACGAATGCGTTCGTCACGTAAGCGATCACGCACGCCAGTAACCATTTGCTCATTGATCTTGAGTAACGCTTCATCCATGTCCACTTCCATTAAGAAATGCACACCACCACGTAAATCAAGCCCAAGCTTTAACGGTTCTCCCCCTATTGCTGCAAGCCATGTAGGCGTTGCTGGCGCAAGGTTGAGCGCAACCACATAATTAATACCAAGCTCTGATACCAACAACTCACGTGCAGCAAGCTGATCATCATCAGTACTTAGCCGCACCAAGATTTGGCCGTTTTCAAACGCAACTCCAATTGGCTCAATTCCCTCTCGCTGCAAAGTTTGCTCAACTTGCTGAAGAGTATCTAAAGTAACTTCACCACTGCGAGTTGCGGAAATTTGTACGGCATAATCTTCACCGTAAATATTTGCCAATGCATATAGAGCGCCAAACAGCACCACAAATAAGATTGCCAAATTTTTCCACAACGGATATCTGTTTAACACAAGTCCGTCCTTACCCTGTTAATTCGATTAAAGTGTTTTAATAGTGCCCTTTGGCAATACCGCAGCAACCGCACCTTTCTGTACTGTTACTTCAACACCTTCAGTAAGTGCAAGCACCATGAAATCGTTATCATCGGCAACTTTAACAACTTTACCGATCAAGCCACCTTGCAATAGCACCTCATCACTTTTCGCTAATGAAGATACTAATGATTTGTGCTCTTTAACGCGTTTTGCTTGCGGACGGTAGATCAAGAAATAGAAAATCAAACCGAATAACAACAACATAATAACTAGTGATGCGGTGCCACCACCTTCTGCACCAGCCTGCTGGGCATGAGCATTTGCAATCAAGAAATCCATAACACTTCCTCTTTAAATTTAAAAATCAGCAAGTTAACTAGCTAACTCAATCTTCTTTGGTAAAATAAACGCTGTATTGTAACTGAACAGGGTGCGAAGCGAAACGCTTGCAGTAAACACATATCGTATCTAACACTCTACATACCGCAGCAATCAGCCACATTTAAGCTACATGGGGCTGCCTAAGCAAAAAATAAAGAGGTGAGCACGTGGATTTATGGTTTTATATTGCTGATTTGGCGGGTGTTGCTGTATTTGCTATCGCTGGCACGCTACTCGCCTTTCGCAAACAGATGGACGGTTTTGGTGTAGTAGTGTTAGCGTCGGTTACTGCCATTGGCGGCGGCACAACGCGCGATCTGATCTTGGATGCACCGGTTTTTTGGTTACATGATCCCATCTATTTTATTGTGATTGGTATTGCTGCTCTTTTTACTATTACCTGGTTGCGCTTTAAGGCATTTATTCCATTAAATTATTTATTAGCTGCCGATGCGTTAGGTATCGCCTTCTTTACTGTTTTAGGAACAGAGAAAGCACTGCAGGCAGGCGTAAGCCCAATGGTGGCCATTATTCTTGGCACCATGACCGCGGTATTTGGTGGGTTAATTCGAGATGTAATGGCGCGTGATATACCCATGGTATTAAAAAGCGAACTGTACGCTACCACCTGTATCGCCGGTGCTGTTGTGTTTGTGCTGCTGTACGATGTGCAACAAAATCTAGCCATGATAGCCGCCATGCTTACTACGTTGTTCTTACGCTATGGCGGCATTCGTTATCATTGGTCACTTACGGTGTTTAAAGAACACCATTAATTTAGTTGCCACCCAACCGCCGGCGCAGCGAACCTCGCAGGCGGTCTTCGAGCTTTTCACCCAACTGTAAATCATCGGGCTCAATTTCAAACAATGCGTTTAAAGTGCTGGCCTTGTCTTGGCCACTTGTTAAGCCCGTAACTACCTGCTGCAATTGCGGGTTTAAACGTTCGGTTGCTGAACTTACTTGCGCTTGTAACTGTTGGCGCAATTCAGCAATGTGGGTATCGGCTTCCGCTGTTAGCGCCGCAGTAAACCCGCGCTGTAGCTGCCTATCCAAATCGGTACGAATACTGAAGCCAGGTGCCTGAATTGCCCCAGATACTCCCACGTTCATATCTATGTTGCGAATGCCACTCAGCACATCATTAAGAATCTGCGCCCAGCGCGCATCACCCTGCACCTGCATGGCTACATCCGCTAAGGTTATCGCACCACCACCAGACAAACTGCCGCGCTCAACACCAACTTCACCTTGCGAATTTAACATGGCACCTAACAATTGCGCGGCAACCTCGTTCTGTTGAAACAGTTTTTGCTCTGCAAGATTAACCCCCCTAACACGCCAGCTTTGGTTGCCTGCAAAACCCGCTACATCAGAGAGCGTAAAGCGCCCTGCAAGGTTCAATTCTTGCCAATATTCGGAAGCCGAAGCCGCCAAATTATAGGTAGAAGGCGTGCCACCAATCCGATCGTGTTGCCAAGTAATATTGCTCCATTCAACACCAACGTGGGTGTTAGCAAATTGAATATCGGTAAGCGCTTGCTCAATTAAAAATACCGGCCGCTGTTGGCGATCAAAATCAATATAACGCCCTTCCCAGCGGCTTGGCTGCATCTCGTCATCATCTGAACGCGCCAGCATCGGGCCAATAAAATCAAATGCCATCAGCGCATAACGGCTCCACTCTTCCACTTTCGGGCCAAATAGAATTCCGCTTAATTCAGTTAAACTTTCTTGATCAAAGGCTAATAACGCTCGCACGCGCTGCAAATCTTGTTCTGGTGCTTCGCGTAAAGCCCGTAAATCGGCTTGCAATACATCGCGGGCTTGTTCCGCTGTACTTACAAAGTTGCGCACCGCATCGCGATCGGTACCCATTTCATCACGCAGTGAACGCAACTGATTACGCACCTCTAGCAATTCTTGCGGAGTTCGCGGCTGCGCTTCCGTAATTTCCTTAACTCGCGTTTGATATCGATCTAACTTATCGGAGCTTGGTAAGCTGTTCTGTGCTTGTTCAACGCGCTCACGATAGATTTGAAAGTTATCCTCGGCTTGTTGAATAACGCCCGGTGTACGAATTTCACTACGCTCTAGGATTTGCTCAACCGATGGAATATCGATATTTAAGTTGGCAAACGTTTGCTGCCAATCACGTGGTTCCCGCTCCGCTTTATAATCTGCCCGAACTTTACCTGGGCGAGCACGCTCTGTGCCCATAGCAATTCCGGTCATTCGTAAATCGGTAATATGAATTCGCCCAATTACCGCATCCCAAAAATATAGCTCGGCCGCCGCAGTATCTGCTTTTACTCGATTAAGTTCAGGCTGTTCTGGATCAGTGAATTGAATATCCGCCATGCGAATCGCAAAGGGCTGCCAGTTCACCTCTACTTGAGCGATATTTACCTCGGCACCATTTGCTCGTGTAAGGCCAAACTCCAAACCTGATTTCAGTAGCGGCCCTGCAAATATGCGCATGAGCAGTGCCAAACCACCAAATATAACAATAAAGGCAACTAGCCCTTGCCAGCGTATCACCTTATTCATAGTGAACCTCCGCGCAAGCCGCTAATGCGTTGATATACCATAAAGAACTTCGTGCCTTTAATTACTTGCACAAAGCGCAAGCGATCAAACCATGCTTTCACGCGGCCGCGATAAGCAACAATGAGCCGATGGCTAATAAACAGCCAAGGCACCGCCACTACTAAACAGAACACCACACTGCCCATGGTAATGGTGTGGTTATACTGCAGCAATCGCGCCAATGGATTTTCATATAAGCTGGCCCACAGGCCTTGCAATGCCTGCGCTTGCAAAATACTTTCACCGATATAATCGAATACCGGATCAAGTAAGTAAGCGAGCCCAGAGAACACCAAGAAAGCGAGGATAAAACCGCTAAAGTTGATGCGTAGCGAGAATGCTAAAAAAAGAATTAACACATTGTGTAGGCTAAATAGTGGGGTGAGGCCTAACACCATCCCCAACAAAAAAGCCCAGGCTAATGCCCAAGGGCTGGTTTCGGCATTTAAAGCTTTAAACAGCTTGGCCAACAGGGTAATCATTTTCTAGCTCCTTGCTGCGATGATTAAAGTAATAGCTGCATACTCAGATACAAAAATAACGCTCTAGTTCAATGCCAACAATGAGCATTAATAACTATAGTTTAGCACCTAGCTGTTTGGCTAACTCTGCGGTTTGCGCACTTTTTGCAGAATCACCCGCTTGCCAGCCGTGCAGATTTTCTTGCAGCACTGCCGTAAGTGCTTGAATGTGCTGCGCATCTGAGTTTAAGCATGGAATATACTCAAAACGTTCGCCACCCGCTTCCATGAAATATTCACAGTTTTCTTCGCCAATTTCTTCAATGGTTTCTAAACAATCGGCTGAAAAACCTGGGCACACCACTTGTAGTGATTTCACGCCTTGGCCTGGCAGTGCTTTCATGGTTACATCAGTATATGGCTGTAACCACTCTTCGCGCCCAAAACGCGATTGAAAAGTGGTTTGATATTCATCTTTACCTAGCCCCAAGTTTTCGGCTACCAAACGGGTAGTTTTATAACATTCGCAGTGGTACGGGTCGCCTTTATCAAGATATTTTTTCGGCACCCCATGGTATGAAAACACCAATTTGTCGGCGCGGCCATGCTGTTCCCAGTGCGCGCGGATTTTATCTGCCACGGCCTGAATGTACCCAGCGTTATCATGATAATGGCTAATAAAACGGAAATCTGGCAACCAACGGCGTTGGGTAAAATCTTTGCTGATGGCATCGAATGTAGAGCCGCTGGTAGACGCTGAATATTGCGGATAGAGCGGCAACACCACGAGCTTGCGCACGCCTTGGCTAAATAATTTCTCTAACGCGCTACTAATGGAAGGATTACCGTAACGCATACCAAACTCAACGATTACATCATCGCCATACAGTTTTTGCATTTCCGCCCGCACCCCATCGGTTTGTGCCTGGGTGTGAAACAGTAACGGCGAACCTTGCTCGGTCCATACTGTGCTGTAGGCCGCAGCGGAACGACGCGGCCGAATACGCAAAATCACACCGTGTAAAATAACCTTCCAAAGTAAGCGTGGCACTTCAACAACCCGCGGATCAGAAAGAAATTCTGCCAAGTATTTACGCAGAGCTTTTGGCGTTGCCGCATCTGGTGTGCCAAGATTAGTAAGCAGCACACCAATTTTTCCAACTTGGCCATGGCTAAAGTTGCTAGGGCTTTGAAATTTCATTAAAAAATATTCCTTTTAAAATGCTTGCTTAGAAACTGAATATCAGCGATAAATCGCGCTACAAATATTCGCGATTGCGAATCAACAACCAAGGTAAATTATGCACAACGCACCACTCATTATTATTGATGATTTAACCGATTGGCAGCCATATCACCCTAGCCAATCTATCATTAGTGCCAGTGATTATATCCAGCAAGCGGGCAAACACCGGGCGCCAATTATCAACTTATGTGGTGATTTAAGCTACTTGAGCACCGGTTACTATGTGAGCCTGCTTGCGGAAGCTCGTGGCCAACGCGCTTTACCTTCGGTTTCTGCCATCAATGATTTAGCGAATCTATCACATTATCAGCTGTTCCTGAGTGATAGTAGCAAGCTATTGAATCGATTTGTTGCGCAACATCAACCAAACGAACCCAAACGAGTGCGCTTATTGCTTTGCTTTGGCCGCACACCGTATCCCGAGCTTGAAGATTTAGCTCGGCATATTTTTGAAACCTACCCGTGCCCAGTACTGGAGGTTGAATTTGCGTTTGAAGGTCGCTGGCACCTTAATGCAATACGTAATCGCGCACTTTCAGATCTAAATGATCAGGAACAAACTTTATTTGGTGAATCACTCGAGTATTTTTCCAAGCGCGTGTGGCGCAAAGCGCGTAGCCGTAAGGAGTATCGCTATGATTTGGCGATTTTGCATGATCCTAACGAACGCATTCCCACCAGTGATAAAAAAGCGCTGCAAAAATTTATTCGCGCCGCAAAAGAGTACGATATTGAAGCCGAGCTAATTACCGCAGCTGACTTCGGCCGCCTGTTGGAGTTTGATGCCCTGTTTATTCGCGAAACTACGCGCATTAATCACTACACCTATCACTTTGCGAAGAAAGCCGAAGCGAATGGTTTAGTGGTAATAGACCACCCCGATTCTATTTTGCGCTGCGCCAATAAAGTGTTTTTGAACGAAATGCTGCAAAAGAACAAGATTCCACAACCAGAAACCGAACTATTGGTAATGGGCAACGATATCGATTACGCGGCAATTGGCGAGCGGTTCGGCTACCCCGTAGTACTGAAAATACCCGATGGCTCGTTTTCCATTGGCGTAGAAAAAGCACGGAATGCCGATGAGTTTCGTAAGGTAGCGGAAGATTTGTTCAAAACCTCAACCATTTTGTTGGTGCAAGAGTTCTTGCCCACAGATTTTGATTGGCGCATCGGCGTACTCAATAACCGTGTTATTTATGCCTGCAAATACTTTATGGCTCGCAATCATTGGCAAATCTACAACCATGCCAGCGAATCGAGCAAAGGCAAAACTGGTTCTTTTGCATGTTTAGGTGTGCATCAAGTACCTAAAGATGTAATTCGAGTTGCCCTACAAGCCACGCGGTTAGTAGGCGATGGTTTGTACGGCGTAGATATCAAAGAATCGAGTAAGGGCCCGGTGATTATCGAAATTAATGATAATCCATCGATTGATAGCGGTGTTGAGGACGAATATCTTGGTGATGAGCTGTATCGTATCATCATGTCTGATTTCTTACGCAGAATCGAAGATTAACCGATGTGTTCTCAGCATACGATTACCGTTCGCAAAGCGCAGCCCGATGATTTAGATAAGTTGGTGGCGCTAGAAAACAGCGCCTTTAGCTATGATCAAATTGGTAGGCGCTCGTTCCGCTACTTACTGCAGAGCCCGAGCGTGCAGATTTGGTGCGCTGAGCTTACCAATAGCACCGCACTAGGTGCGGATGATTTAGTAAACATTTTTGCGGGCTACACCATTATATTAACTCGGAAAAATAGCCGCAAATGGCGAGTTTACTCACTTGCTACAGCACCCGAGGTTCGCGGCAAGGGTGCGGCAAAAGCACTAATGAACGTTGTGCAAAGTGCTGCAGAAAACAACCCTAACGTAAGCACTGTATCCTTAGAAGTAAAGTGTGATAATGCCGGTGCCATTGCGCTGTATCGTAATCTTGGTTTTGAAGTTGTTGATGTAATGCCGAATTATTATTCTGATGGTAGCGATGGTTACCGATTACAAATTAGTTTGTAAGTACTTGCTACCCCATCGGTGATCATTTGCACTTCTTAGGGCGTATCCGTTACCCTAACTATACTAATCACCTAAGTATTACCATTCACCTCACTAGCGTGCATGCAGTAACGGAGTGTTCATGAACAACTTTAGTTTTTATAACCCCACCAAAATACTATTTGGGGAAGGGCAGATCACCAAAATTAGTGCCGAAATTCCAGCCAACGCGCGGGTAATGCTCGCTTATGGCGGCGGCAGTATTAAGAAAAATGGCGTGTATCAGCAAATTCACGATGCCATTGGCGAGCAAATTGTTTGTGAGTTCGAGGGTATTGAAGCGAATCCTGAATATGAAACGCTGTGTCGTGCAGCCGATGCAGTAACCGCTAACGATGTTGATTTTATTCTTGCCGCTGGTGGTGGCTCGGTAATTGATGGCGTTAAATTTATTGCAGCCGCAGCACATTATGAAGGCGACCGTTGGGATATTCTTACCAAAGGCGGCAAGGTTGTAAAATCTGCAGTAGCCTTTGGCAGCGTGCTTACACTTCCTGCTACCGGATCGGAAATGAATAGCGGCTCAGTTGTAACCCGTTCCGAATACAAAGCCAAGCTTCCTTTCGGCAGCCCGTTGGTGTATCCGCAGTTTTCCGTGCTAGATCCTACCACCACTTATACCTTACCGATGCGGCAAGTAATTAACGGTGTTATCGATCCCTTTACCCACGTAATGGAACAATACCTTACCTATCCAGCAGGTGGCGCGTTACAAGATCGCTTGGCCGAGGGTATTCTACAAACCCTTATCGATATCGGCCCAGAAGCAATTGCCCAGCCGGAGAATTACGAAGTGCGCGCGAATGTAATGTGGTGTGCCACCATGGCATTGAATGGATTAATTGGCGTGGGAGTGCCACAAGATTGGTCTACGCATATGATTGGCCATGAACTCACGGCATTATATGGTTTAGATCATGCGCAAACTTTAGCGGTAGTGCTGCCAGCAAACCTACGTGTACGCAAAGCCGATAAAATGGCGAAGTTGGTGCAATTTGCCGAGCGGGTTTGGCATATTCAGGAAGGTACCGATGCCGAAAAAGCAGAAGCAGGCATTGCCAAAACCGAAGAGTTTTTCCGCAGCCTTGGCGCTGGCACCCGTATTGAAGATTACGATTTAGATGCCAGCATCATTGATGTAGTGATTAAGCAGCTAGAAGCTCACGGCATGGTAAAACTGGGTGAGCATCAAGATGTAACTCCAGAAGTGAGCCGCAATATCCTTAACGCGGCGCTTCGTTCTGGTAATCCCGCGTAACACGCAAAATCTTATCGCCCGCTTGCCGATATCGATTGGTTAACTTATCCATCGGTTCGGCAACTGGGCTAATCCCGCGGCTTTGCAAATAATCTGTGTTGTAGAGTTTAGATGCACTACGCTCACCCAAATCACATGCAAAAGTAACAATCGTTTTACCCGGTGCACGATGCAGTGCTGCAAAAAACGCAGCGGCCACGTTCAGCGCCGAGCTACTGCCCAGTACAATGCCATCTTGCTCGCGCACAAAATTGGCAATACTCAGCAGATCTTGATCAGGTAAATTGAGTGCGTAATCAATTTTTGCCTGCCGGAAGTTCTCTACTAAGCGCATGATACCAATTCCCTCGGTAAGCGAGCCGCCTTCCGCTTTATATTCGCCACTGCGAAGAAACTCATAAGTGCCTGAACCATCTGGATCTGCGCACCACACTTCAATATTCGGGTTTTGCTCTTTCAAGTACAATGAATTACCGGCGATTGTGCCGCCCGTACCCGATACCGAAACAAGCATATCGATCTTGCCTGCAGTTTGCTGCCAGATTTCTGGGCCTGTGCGCAAATAATGGGCGCGCATATTGCTCGTGTTTTCGAACTGGTTCGCCCACCAGAAATTATCATTCTCCGCACCAAGCCGCCGCGCCGTATGATAGAAGTGCGCCTCATTCTTAAATGGCACGGGTGGCACTGCATGCAAACGCGCTCCATGCAGTTCGATCATTTTCGTTTTTTCCGCAGTTTGATCATTGGGCATTACCACCAACAAATCATAACCTAGTGCCTTTGCTACCACCGCCAAACCAATGCCGGTATTACCCGCAGTACCTTCAACAATGGTCATCCCCGGCTGTAGCTTGCCCTGATCGATTGCATCTTTTACTAATTGCAGTGCTGCACGATCTTTGATCGAACCACCAGGATTTTGGTACTCGCATTTTACGTAAATATCGGAACCACATAGTTTCGATAACGAAGCGATTTTTAATAAATCAGTATTGCCAATTTGCTCTACCTGGTTCATTACAACTCTCGCTAACGCCATGCACTTGCATCCTTTTCTCAATAAATTGATACACCAGTGTAACCGTATTCAACCGTTACTGTGTAAAACAAAATAGAATATAAAATAAACACTAAAATTATTGGCCAGAATAATTCTTCCCATATATACTGAAAAAGCTTAAATAACAGCAGTTATTTACTCAGTTTGAACGAAACCCTTCTCGGAAGTGCTCGTCCCCTGCTCTAAATACCTTGCTGCTCTAAGCACTAGTACCGCTGGTTGCGGCCAGCTGTTTTAATATACACGCAAGTTAGGAAAGATTATGTCTGATATCGTTACTGGTACCGTTAAGTGGTTCAACGAATCTAAAGGTTTTGGTTTTCTTGAGCGCGAAGGCGGGCCTGATGTATTCGTTCACTTCTCAGCAATTACTGGCGATGGCTTCCGTACGTTAGCCGAAGGCCAAAAAGTTCAGTTCACTATCACGCAAGGCCAAAAAGGCCCTCAAGCTGAAAACGTAACTGCTGCTGATTAGGGCTTACGTACCGTAAACCTTTGCTCACGCAAAACGAATTTATAAATGGTTGGCACTTAAATGCCGACCATTTTTTATGCCATCTTTATTTGTTCTGCCCAACTAACCACTCTTGCGCCCGCTCTGCGGCCCCATTCACAATCACATATAGTGCCGGAACAACAAAAAGCGTAAGCACCATGGCACTCAACAAACCACCCACTACGGTTAATGCCAACGGATTCATAATCTCCGCACCCTCACCAATTCCTAATGCTAATGGTAACATCCCCAGCACGGTTGTTAGTGTGGTCATTAATATCGGCCGTAAACGAACTTTCGCCGCGGCTAACACCGCTTCTTGAATGTTCAGCTTACTCTCGCGGCGCGCGATTTCAATATACTCCACCAACAAAATGGCATTATTTACTACAATTCCAATCAGTAGCACCACGCCAATTAAAACCGGTGCAGAAAGCGATGTATTAGTAAGGGTAAGCGCGCTCACTACACCAAATAGCGCTAGGGGCGCAGCCGTAAGAATAACCAGCGGGTTGGTAAAGCGCTCGTATTGTACCGCCATCACTACAAATACTAAAAACATGGCCAATATAACCACTGTGCGTAGTTCTTTATTTGTGGCTTGTATCGTTTCCCATTGCCCTGAATAAATTAAACTATACTGATCGGGTAGCTCAAAGTTACTCATACGCGCTTCTACTTCCCGCATGATTTGCCCTACATCGGCAACCGTTGTATTAATATCGCCATTCACTCTTACCACGCGATTTTGATTCTCCCGCTCAATATGAGCTGGCCCTTCGCCAAGCTGAAATGAAGCCACATCACCCAGCAGAACCGGCACGCCATCAATGCGATCGAGAATCAAATTACTGAGTACTTGTTCATCAGAAACTTGATCTTTGGGTAGCCGCACACGCACCGGATACTCGTATTGGCCATCCCGAAAATATGAAGGTACTTCGCCATCTACCGCTTGCCGCACAGCTCTGCCAATTTCGGATACCCGCAAACCCAAATCAGCTGCGCGCTCGCGATCCACAACAATACGCATCAGCGGGCTTTGATCTTCCCTACCTACTTCAACGCCCTCTAATCCGGGTATGCCTTGCAGTAAAGCACTAATATCACGAGCATACTCACGCAGCTCGGTAAGCTCATCACCTACAATACTAATCGAGAAATCTGCACCTGCGGGAGAGAACTGCAACCCCTGAATACTTGGCGGCTGCACACTAATTCGTGCGCCCGGCAAATCAAGTGCATCAAGCCGTTGTTGGGCTTCGGCAACCCATTCGCCTGCGCTCATTTCGGGGCGTTGGCGAGCCGGTGTAAGCTGTACGCGAATATTACTGGTGCCAGGGCGTTCGTTAATGATACCGCCGCTCAAATGGCCACCTACTAGCGCAAACATGGTTTCTACATGGGGCATATCTAAAATAATGCTTTCAATTTCGCGCGCCGCAGCATCGGTTTCAAAAGGTGGCGTGCCGCTTGGCAACACCATTCGTACACTTACGCCACCATCATCTACCTGTGGTAAAAATTCATTACCAAGTTGATCGCCCATACGCAGCATCACAACAAATAATAATGCGGCTCCTGCGATCACCCCCCAGCGCCAGCGCAGTGCAGGCTCAAGGGCACGCACATAGGCGCTTTGTAACAGCATAATAAATCGATTAAACCCGCGTATTAATCTGCTTTGTTCTAAGCCACTCTGAAAACGAATTCGTGCCAATAATGCCGCTAACATGGGTACCAAGGTGAGGGCAGCAACTAGCGTGGCCAGTATCGCAAAGGAAATCGTGAGAATAAGCTCGCGGAAAATCATGGCCGCATAACCGGTAATCAATAAGAACGGCAACACCGCGGCAAGGTTGGTAAGGGTACCCGCAGTAATCGCTGAGCTTACTTCACGAGCGCCATCATATGCTGCTTCAGTAACACTTTTCTGCAATTGCCGATGATGGCGGAAAATATTCTCTAACATCACAATCGCATTATCGAGCAGTAACCCTACGCCTAATGCCAAACCACCCAAGCTAATCACATTCAGCGTAAGGCCACTGGCGCCCATTAACGCAAAAGTAGCCATAATGGCTACCGGAATAGAAATCCCTACCACTAAGCTTTTGCGCAACGAACCAAGAAATAGGAACACCATTACCATGGCTAAAAAGCCACCCAGTAGCGCAGCGGTTCCTACACTACGCAACGCACCTTGAATAAAGTAAACCGGATCATTGATGGGTTGATATTGAATATCCTCGGGCAAGAAACCACTGCGCGTGAGATCTCGCATCAGCTCTTGTACACCCGAAACCACCTCAACCGTATTCGCTTCTGGCAATTTAGTAATGGATACCTGCACTGCTGGCGTGCCATTTAAGCGGGAAAATAACCGTTGCTCGCGAAAGCCATCTTGCACATCGGCTACTTCCTCTAGGCGAATGCGTTGATCACTGCCGGGAACTTGCAGCAACAGATTGGCAACCTCATTTGCCGAGGTAAGCATGCCATCGGTTTTCGCCATTACATCAAAGGTATCGGAGGTCATCCACCCGGCGGCAACATCAATGTTCTCGGCTTCCAACAGCGCTACTATATCCTGCATACGCAAACCAAAGGTGCGTAGCCGCTGTTGATCCACCACTACTTCCATTTCGCGCTGCAAACCACCCGCCACTTCCACACCAGCCACACCGAATACAGACACTAATTGAGGGGTGAGTTGATTTACCACCCAATCACGCACTGCTACTTCAGAACGCACTGAAGAACTAAAGCCGGCTTGCCAGATAGGGTCTTGCGAAGGATCACGCTTATACAAACGGGGTGGCTGCGCATCACTCGGCAGTTGCGTGCGCGCTAACTCCAGCAGCCGCCCCGCATCTTGCAATGCTAAATCGAGATTGGTGCCCAGTTCAAAATGTAAATTTACATTAGTACGGCCTTCGGAAGCGCGGCTATCTATCAGTACCAAATTTTCTACCGCCGCCAGGTTACGCTCTAATACGCGGGTTACTTGCTCCTCCATAATTTCTGGAGCAACACCAGGATAATTCACGGTTACCGTAATTTGCGGATATTCAATATGAGGTAAGAGATCAACCGGTAGGCGCTGCACGAAAAACAGCCCGAGCACCAAGATTACACTGGCAATGGAAATGGTGCCGATAGGTCGCCGAATTGCCAGCGCACTAATTCCGCTAGGCATCACACTAGCCCCGCCAATTTACGATGCGCACACGGGTACCATCGCGCATATCAATTGGGTTCGTTGCCAATACCACATCACCGATGTTCACACCCTCACGCACTTCGGTCCATTGGCCGCGAGTAATACTTACTTCAATAAAGGTTTTCTCTAAACGATCATCAACTACTCGGTAAACATAACGTTGATCGCCATCTTCGCCTACCGCAGCAGCTGGCACCGCGATAGCTTCCGGGCGGGGATCTACTTGCAGCGGTATACGAGCAAGGAAGCCGGGGCGAACACCTTGAGCAAAACTTTCCGCAGGCAACAGCACCTCAATGTTGATGAGCCTGCTGGCACTATCCGCAGCAGGAAAAATTCGGCGAATTTCACCCGTTATCTTCTGCCCCGGTAGGCCATCGAGCCGCACCGGCACCTGTTGGCCCTGCGTTAAATAACGCACATCGCGCTCAGAAACACCCGGCCGAACTACTAATTCATCCATTTTCGCTAAGGTGAATAAGTGCTGCTGCGCTTCCACCGGTTCGCCAATCTCAATATAACGTGCGGTTACTACTGCATCTGTAGGTGCATAAATAGCACCAAAATCTAACCGTGTTTGCCACAGTTCTTGCTCGGCACTTGCCGCAGCATAAGCGGCCTTGGCGCGCTGTAAATCAGCTTCCGGCATCGTTTGGCTAGCTCTCAGTTGGCGCACCCACTGCAGCTCTAGCTCTGCTTCTAACGCCTGCGCTTTCGCTCTATTGAGCTCAGCCTGATGCTCAACTACATCGAACCGGGCAAGTAATTGCCCCGCAGTTACGTGATCACCCTCTTCCACGAACACTTCAGCCACTAAGCCTTGCGTTCTGCTAGTGAGGTTCACTTGTACACGCGCAGTTACCGTAGCTGAGAGGGCAAGCTGGCGAGATAAATCGCGGCCCACCACCTCATAGGCGGCTATTGGTGTTTGCCGCTCAGCACCGTTACTACCGGTTGCTTGTTCACTGCGCTCGCAGCCCACTAACAAGATTCCCAGCAATGTTACTATTACACCCGTAAAGCGAATTTTATTCATTCGTTTATTGGCCCTTGTAAAATAATAAGCTGCGTTCCCTCATTTACTTGCACCTGCGCATTCAGATTTGGATTCAGCACCGTTTCGCCTCCTTCTTGCTGGTAACCGAGTAACACTGCTTGCTCACTCAGCGCTAGTTCACGCAGTTCGCCAATCGTAAATACCCGATGTGAATTCGCGGGTAAAAAACGCAATGCTAATCGTGCACCATCGGCACTTAATAATTGCTCATACACTGCCCGCAACTGCGGATACACCGCAACTTGTGCCAATACATGGCTAACAATTACCGAGCTCACTAATACTTCGTTATGGCTATGGTTTACGTATGCTGCGTTGCTCGGATCATGCAGTTCAACCATGATATGAGGACGTAAACTCGGGTTGCCTTTGGCCAGCAAATAATCTAAAACCATAAACGCAACAATGCTGCGTGCGTCTGCTTCCTCCCCAGACGCTAAGCGATCACTACTAAATAAAATCACGGAATCAAAATGATGCGCTTGCAACTTCTGCATGGCTGATTCTGTTGTGTAATCCGCTCGCAACCACTCTACCTGCAGTTGCCCCGAGCCTTCAAGTTGACGTTCAGCAAACAGCAACTCTCGCTCGTTTAATGGGGTAGTAGATACATTACATACCGAAAACTGAGTACGATCATCATTCGCCATTTCTGCAAGTAACGTGAGTACTCGATTACTCCAGCCCAATATCAACACTTTGCGTTGCAATGGCCGAATGGGAGCAATTAGTTTTTCATTCATTTTCTGAACTCGATATCCAACCGCTCGCTGATGAGTATGGATGTCACTGTAGTTCAGCGCCAAATAGAGTATTTCATCGCCCTCTTTAATTTTCAAATCTCCAGCCGGCGCTAATAAGGTTTCGCACTCATCTCGTTTTTGTGCATTTCTGGTTGGCCGCAGCACACCACATGGAGTGGCAGTATTTGAACTGGCAAATACTTGCTGCCAATTTTTCCCCACCAACCGCGCCGCACTCTCAGGCATAAATTGGGCCTGATTCGGATCAATTAACAAGGCGTTTACCACCCCTGATAATCCGGGATACAAAATGCTTCGCAATAAGATGCGCGAAATAATCAGATCACTAGCAATTAATTGTAAGTAGCCCTTGTAGGTGTGTAATGCCACGGGTACCTTGCGAGCATCTTGCAGTTCAGCAATTACTCGTGGCCCTTGGCGACCTTTAAACTGCGTATGTAACGAGAGCAAAACCTTAATAATGTCGGCATCTGCGCTCAGTGTTTGCTCCGCAAAATTACTCCGCGATGGAATAATAATGGTGCGCGCATTTTCAATAGCTACACGGGTAAGATGCTCTGGGTTTAATAGTGAACCAGAGCGCAATACAATGCGCCGCCGATCCTTACCAGAAATATGCTCACCGCGTACTTCAGCAGTTGGCCCGGCGGTAATATCATCCGCCAGAACCGCGATTTTATTCACCGTAGCGCGCGGAATTACTGGGCTCAACAGTTCCCGTACGATCGGCAGTGTTCGCGATGTCCAACCCAGTAATACCGTGTGATTACGGAAGCTTACCGGTGTTTGCCCTAGCTCAAAATTACGCATTTGCCGGAACAACCATTGGGTCATAATAGCAACTAGCGTACCCATAAACAGAACATAGCCAGCTACAGTGAGGATGGTAGATATAATTCTCCGCCCAAGGCCTTCGTCGTCGCCAAGATAACCCGGATCAGTAAGACGAAGGAAAGACCACCAAAACTCCTCTGTTAAAGCAAACTCGCCTCGAGCTAGGAAATACGCTAGAAATCCCCCAGTAACCGCTACTAGTAAAACGATTGCCCAGGCCAAAAGCAACTGCAGGAAGGCGCCGCCACCCAGCATGCGCTCTAATGAAAATTTTATTTGTGCAGAAATGCGTGAACCAAATGCCATGTGAAGGTTTCCTAAACTGCGTTGATATTCTCTTACTATCGCGTAAATCAATAAGATATGCGAACCGCAGATCAGCGCCAACTTGTAATTTACTCTCTGAATGCTAGCCTAAATACGTAATTAGCCATGTAAAGGCGTTAAATAGAAGGAGTTTTACATGAGTGCAACCAATGGTTCACGTTGGCGTTCTGCGCTATTAATGCCCGTATTTCTTCCAGCCATAGCGGTTATCTTTCTGCTCGTTGTTGGAACTCTCGCAAACCCTGAACTCGCCGGAGAACTGTTCTCCACCGCATTAGCACGTATTACCGAAGATTTCGGTTGGTTTTACATGTTAGCTGTGGCGCTTTTCTTGATGTTTATTGTGGTAATTGCGCTTTCCAAATGGGGCCGCATCAAGCTTGGTCCTGATCATGCAGATCCTGAATATAGCTTTCTGTCGTGGTTCGCGATGCTGTTTTCAGCGGGTTATGGTATTGCCTTACTGTTCTTCGGTGTATCTGAACCGGTGCTGCACTACGCCAGCCCACCACAAGGCGCTGCTCTTACAGTAGATGCAGCGAAGCAAGCCATGCAAATCTCCTATTTTCACTGGGGTTTTCATATTTGGGCAATCTATGGCTTAGTAGGTTTAGTGCTGGCCTATTTCTCGTTTCGCCACGGTTTACCGCTATCGATGCGCTCAACATTGTATCCACTCATTGGCGATAAAATTTATGGCCCAGCAGGGCATGCTGTAGATACTTTTGCCATCCTCGGCACCATGTTTGGTATTGCTACAACGCTTGGTTTATCAGTAATTCAAATAAATACTGGCCTAAATTATTTGTGGGAAGACATCCCGGTTACCAATTTAGTACAAATTGGTATTATTTTTGTGATTACTTTGATGGCCATTGCCTCGGTTGTTGCTGGCCTTGATAAGGGCATTAAGCGCTTATCGATTGTAAATATGAGCTTGGTAATGTTCTTGCTCTTGTTCGTGTTTTTTGCCGGCCCAACGGTACATATTCTCGAAACATTCTTACAAAATACCGGTAGTTACTTAAATTACATTGTAGAGCGCACCTTCAATTTGCAGGCCTACAGCCGTAGTGATTGGATTGGTAACTGGACCTTATTTATTTTCGGTTGGACCATTGCCTGGGCGCCATTTGTGGGGCTATTTATCGCTAAAATTAGCCGTGGCCGCACCATTCGCCAATTTGTTGTGGGCGTAATGTTAGTGCCTACAATCTTCACCTTTTTCTGGTTCTCTGTATTTGGCGATACCGCGCTGTATATGATTATGATGCAAGGTTACGACACCTTAGTGCGTGATGTGCAGGCCGACCAAGCTATCGCCCTGTTCAAGCTCTACGAGAACTTGCCAATGACCAGCTTATTGTCATTCGCAACCGTGATCTTGATTATGACCTTCTTTGTTACCTCATCAGATTCCGGCTCACTGGTAATTGATTCGCTTGCTTCGGGCGGCGCTGCAAATACCCCCGTTTGGCAGCGGGTATTCTGGGCAAGCTCGGAAGGTGTGGTAGCCGCAGTTCTGTTATTAGCAGGTGGCTTAGGCGCGTTACAAACCGCGGCGATTGCGAGCGCCCTCCCGTTTGCCATTATTATGCTGATTTCAGCCGTGGGATTATGGCGGGCGCTAGTAATAGAAGGGCATCAGTACAGTAGTTTACGCAGCCACACGCAAATGCACCGCCGTGGGGTGCATGCTGGCTCTAACTACTGGAAAACGCGCTTAGCTGGTTTAGTGGATTTTCCACCGCAGGATAAAGTGGAAACTTTCATTAAAGAAATGGGTAAAGAGTGCCTTGATGAAGTGTGCAAAGAGCTTACCAGCCAGAAATGGAAAACGGAGGTTACCATTGCAGAAGACCCTGTGCGCGTATTGCTCGTTGTAGACAAAGATTCCATCGATTTCACCTACGAAATCCGTGCCCGGGCCTACGCCCGCCCAGATTTTGCTATGGGTAAGAAAGGTGAGAAGAAAGGTGAGAAGAAAGAATACTATCGTGCTGAAGTATTCTTACGCCAAGGTGGCCAATCTTATGATGTGTATGGCTTTGAAAAAGCCGACATCATTAATGATGTACTCAATCAGTTTGAGAACTACCTGCACTTTATTCATCACTCGCCGGGCAGCTTACCGTGGGATTTAGCTGAGCACGATGATGATTTGAACGGTGAGGATGATAACGCAACACCAGTGCGGAGTAATGATCTATAACGCAAAGAAAAAGCCCATGCGCAGCGAAGTAATGTTTAACTTGCGCATCGCATGGGCTTTATAGTGATTTTCACTAATTGTTAGCGGATTATCTTATAAGCCTAAAACCGATTTTCCTTGTTCAAATACAATATCTACCGGAATGTTTGCTGCATCAATACGGTGCAAATCTTCTTGCAACATCGGTTCAATACCACCCATCTCTGCAAACAGTTGTGCTACGCCAGCATAATCACCGTCACCTTGTAACCGCAAAATCAATCCGGATAACGAATTCATTGCTGCCCGCATATTATCCATATGAACGGCGTACATCCCCTGCTCATCGCGAACAAATGCCCCATGCTTAGCGAAGTAATTAAACCGAATCATGTTCGCTTGACCGTGCGCACTTGAGGCACCAAAGCGAACCGAGCGGAAAATTCCTGCTAAGAAAGTAACATAGTAATCCTCTAACTCACCTTCCGTGAGAATGCCTTCTTCAAGCAATTGGGTAACCATGTACAAACCAAGAATATCGGCTTTTCCTTCTTCAAGAGGAGATGCATATTCGCGCAGCGCTTGGCGCACCGTTCCCTCGCCGTGCACCAGATTTTTCACTCCAAGGCCGTGCGCTACTTCGTGGAACATCGTGTTAGCAAAAAACGCATCGAAAGTAATATGTTGGCGCTGCTCGGGAACAATCAATAAATCAGCGATAGGCACAAGGATCTTATCGAACTTAGCCTGCATAGCATTCTTCAACTGCGAACGGCGCGTACCTTTCGCTAATTGCACTTCTTCATCATTTGGCAGGTTTACCGCAATCGTTTTACTACCCGCATTCGAGTGCCCTGCATAATAAACGATATCGTACGCATTCAACTGTGCATCCGAACCAGGCTGCTCAGCTTTATATTCATCAGCTACCGGCAGGCCTTGTTGCAGCGCAGGCAACGTATCGGCATATACTGCTAAACGTTCACTCCACTCTAGATCTTTCACTAATATGTAGGCTTCAAACCCTGCCTTATAACCAAACAAGCGGTCTTCATAAGTTTCAATTGGGCCAATGATCACATCAATTACACTATCGATAACATCCATCCATTGATAATCTGACGCTTGGTAATCTCCGCTAATAAATGCATCGGCGCGCATGCGTAAATACTCTGCCATCATTTCATCATCAGCAACGGTAGCCGCGGCACGCAGAATTGCAGCAGCTTGCTGCAATTGGCTAGCATAGGCCTCATGATATGGAATAGTAATTAACTCTCCGGCTGCGTTGCGCCGCACCAAGGTATAAAGGTCGTTTTTACCCGGCAAATCAGCCGCATCAAATTCTTCTCGGCTCATATCTGCTGGGTAATAATTGGCCCCTAGAGGCTTCTCACCATAGCCTTGCAGAATCGGTTGCATATTATTAAGCCGATCCCATGGCCCGTAATTGATTTTCACAAACTCGCGCACATTCGCATCGGCTATATTAGCCAATAGCGTTTGCTTATCTCCAGGATATGCCTGCTGCCAGAATAAATCGTCCATAATTTCTGCAGCGTCGATCAATAACGAAATAAGCTCTCGTTGCGCCTCGGTTAAATTAGCTACATCGTAATCAAGGCGCACGGGTACATAAATATTTAATCGATCTGCCGATTCGGGGGCCAATTCATAAGCTTCGTTGGCAGTAATGGTTTCCGGCTCAGGGGAGCAGGCGCTCAATAAAAAGCTGCTGGCTACAGCTAGTACAGTAAGTTTTAATGTAGTTGTTAAGGCCATCTGTTGCTCGCTTCTATTTGAAATCAGGTTGTGAGCATGATACACAAAAATAACAATATTTACTGCTAAGGGTGATATGTGCGCTGGCTAGTTATTAGTGTTTGTTTATTACTGATCATCGGCTTTTGGTGGATCTGGTTAAACCCCTATAGTTTCAAGTTCTCCGATACCACGCTAGAGATTGATCAAGAAGCAGAGCACCGCGTTTTCGCTTTTGGAACGCTAACAAATCCGTTCGTGCGTTCGTTGGTGATTTTTGGCTATGTGCCTACTGAACCTGGAACGCTTGAAGGTTACCGGCGCTATGGCTTGGATCTTCTCCCCGATGAAGATGCCACAACCGAGGGCCGCGTATTTTATGTAACCGCAACGCAATTACGTAGGCTCGATCGCTATGAGCGCGTGGGTGTGAAATATGAACGATACCTTTATACTCTGAGTGACGGCGAGCCCGCTTGGGTATATCGGCTGATCAGTAACATCAATCCAGTACCAGCGGAGTAAATGAAGGCCAGCGGAGTAAATGAAGGAGTACCCCATGAGCTCAAATAAATTACTGCAGCCATCTCAGCAACAAAATAACGATGGCGACGAGCGTAAAGTAGGTATTGAGATCGAGTTCGGTAATCTACAGCTGCAGCAGGCTACAGATGTATTGATAAACTTTCTCAAGCAGCGTTGTGAAGAATGCGAACAAAGTGCCAAAGGCAGGTACGAACATGTAATTAGCGGTGATAGTGCTGGTGATTGGATTATTGAATTTGATTACGATTACTTGAAAAAAATCGGCCGAGAAGAGCTACAAGATAATTGGCGTGATTCTGCAGAGAAAAGTTTAGCATGGGTAGCTGAGGCTGTGGTGCCAGTAGAAATTGTAAGCCCGCCATTACCATTAAGCCGCATCAGTGAGGTGGAAGAACTGCTGGCAGATCTGCGCAAGGCCGGTGCCAAAGGTTCATCTGATAGCCTTGCCTATGCATTTGGGCTGCAGCTAAATCCAGAATTACCAAAACTGGATGCCGATACTATTACCGCCCATTTAAAAAGCTTTTTATGCCTTTATGATTGGCTCCTTAAGGAAATAGATCCTGATATTTCTCGGCGTGTGAGCAACTATATCGATCCATTTCCAAAAGAATACCTCGAACTTATTCTTGATAGCGGTTATTGGCCTTCTTTGGAAACGCTTATCGATGATTATTTACGTTACAACCCTACACGCAATCGAGCGCTCGATATGCTGCCATTATTTCGTCACCTCGATGAGCAGCGAGTACTAGCAAAAGTAAATGATAATTTAATTAAAGCACGGCCAACGTTTCACTACCGCCTGCCCGGTTGTGAAGTGCATCGCGATGATTGGGGTTTGTTTTCAGTTTGGAATAACTGGGTACGAGTTGAGCAATTAGCCGAAAATCGCGAACTACTAAATGAAGTAAGTGAAAAATATCGCATTGAGATCAAAAAACTGTTCAGTGGCTTCAGCGATAATTGGCAAACATATCTAATCAACCAAGTATTACCGGAGTTAGCCCGTGGCAGTGCAGCCCACCTTTAAATTATTTGCGATTGCTCGAGTGAATTTTTTAACCCTTACCGTTGCCTGTTTGCTACTGGCACTGGCTCTCAGCTATTCCTTACTCGGTGGAGTAAAGGGCGAGATTGTTGGTTGGGTAGTTACAGCTGGCTTGCTGGCCCATGTAAGCGTGAATGCCTTTAATGAATACTTCGATTTTCGCTCGGGCCTTGATTTCAAAACTCGTAAAACCCCCTTCAGCGGCGGCAGTGGCACCTTAGTGCAGCATCCACACATCGCCAACGCTGCGCTGGTATTGGCTTGCGTGAGTTTATTAGCGGTAATCGCGAGCGGCTTATGGATTGTGCAGCAAACAACACCGGCGTTGCTGTGGCTCGGTATTCCTGGGGTATTGCTCATTTATAGCTACACCCAATACATTAATCGCTACCCGTTACTCTGCTTAATTGCTCCCGGCTTAGGCTTTGGGTTATTCCTCACGTTTGGCGCCAGCTGGGCCCTTGCCAACGAGTATCCGGCGCTGCCTGCGAACGGCGCGTGGTACGGTATCGTAAGTGCTGCAGCCATTGTGATGTTGCTAGTAAATAACCTTCTACTATTGAACCAATTTCCTGATGTAGAGGCCGATCTATCAGTTGGCCGCAAGCACTTCCCCATCGCCATTGGCCGCACTAGCAGCGCATCAATTTTTGCTGTGCAGCTGCTGCTCAGCTACTTGGTATTAGTGATTGCGGTTGTTGCAAACTGGCTTCCCTTTAGTGCGCTATTGGCACTGCTATCATTTGTACTGGTACCAAGGTTACTGCAAGGTGTGCGCCAACACGCCAATAACATTCCCCAACTCATTCCGCTACTTGGCCTCAATGTTGCGGTAATTCATCTGTTTATTCTGCTACTTGCGCTCGGTATTTGGTTTAACTGGTAGGAAATTTGTGAGCTTTAGCGCAAGATTAGTACACCAATAAAAAAGCCTCCCAAATAACTACGAGAGGCTTTGATAATGTTAACGAAGTGAGAGATCGCTATCGTTTGCTAGCTACTAACGCAAATCAAATGTGCCCGCCGCGCCAGGAAATACAACCGGGCTTTCAAAGCCATCTTTGCTTATCGCAGCTACACCAAAGAAGTAATTATCAATCACTACATTTTCTAGTGTGAACTCAGTAACATTGCCCACATCACGGCTAAACTGCCAATTCGGCGCATCTGTATAACGCCAATAAATTCGATATCCGGCAATCATATCTTGTTCTTGCTTAGCCGCAGCTGCCCAACTTAAGGTAGTGCTAGGTTGCACCGCACCAGCAATTTCAACCTCACTAGGTGGCGCTGGCGCCCACGCCATGCTTGCGAGTGTTACCGCGTTAAGTGCTGTTAATTTTGCTGCATAATCAAAATCTACAAATTCAATGGTATCGCCGAAATGACGACCATCTTCATTGCGCAGATCTTGATGCTGACGATCATAATGCTCATTGGTTTCCATAATACGCACGCCCGGAAACCCTACATCATTAAAAGGCCGATGATGACCACCGCGACCAAAGCGATCTAGCCGATATACCAACATTACATCTAAGTTGGGGATATAACGATCCGACATCCAAGAAATGTAGCGCCCTAAATTGCGGCTTGGCGAATCCACTTCACCACCGGTAAAACGACGCCGGCGCGCATCTTCGAGGGTTTCATTTTGCCGTGTACCTTCGGCAAAAACACGGGCTGTTGTATTATCAATCACACCATTAATACCCGCGATATTACCTATCATATCGTTGTTCAATACCGCGTGTAGGCGCCAGCCCTCTTCAACGGCTTGGCGCGCGAGTATCTCACCGCCAAATAGCCCTTGCTCCTCACCACTTAGCGCAGCGTAAACAATAGAACCATGGAATTCATGTTGGCTAAGTATCCGTGCCGCTTCCAACGTGCCCGCCAAACCAGTGGCATTATCATTGGCACCCGGTGATTCTGAAGTAGCATCCATAATGTCGGTAACACGCGAATCAATATCGCCGGCCATCAGCACATACCGGCTTGGATCGGTTTTACCACGTTGAATGGCAACAACACTTACCACCTCTGTGGGATCGGGAATACGTGGAGTGTTCGCAATCACATCACTGCTGTAGTAAACCTCTAAGCAACCACCACAGGCTGCGGATATACGTTGAAATTCTGCATAAATCCAGCGGCGCGCAGCACCAATGCCAACCGTATCTGATTCAGTTTCAGATAATGTATGGCGAGTACCAAAATCAACTAACTGCTGCACATCACGGCGCAAATTTTCGGCACTCGGAGCAGCGGCAATTTCATGTAATTTAGGTTGGTCTTTATAACTAATGGCCTGTCCGTGTGCCGCAAATGAGCTTAACATTAGAGCCGTTGTTGCACTGAGTGCAAGAGCGCCAGTTGCTCGCGAAATATTTGATTTTTGCATTCTGAATTCCTTCAGGTAACTCGGCTAGTTTATGTGCATAGGTTATGTGCATTAGCTACGAAAACTTGCGGCAGCTAAGCTATGTATCCGCGTTTACCATACCTTAGGTGAACTGCTTATTTAAGTAGCAAGTTAAACAAGCGGGATAAGTTGTATGATTTAACGGGTAAATGTTGCTTCCATTGGCGATGCAAATGCGTAATTCTTAAGGCAGCACTGCTTACAATAACAAAAACCGAGGAATTTGCCGTGAATACTGGATTCAACTCCATCCGAAAAACTATCATTCTAGCTTCCGCTGCATTGGCATTGAGTGCCTGCAGCCCAGTGCCAGAAACCATAACGCCAGCCGATCCTACTTTTACCAACGCGGCTGCTGTGCAACAACAGTTTGCGGATGGCAGCCTCACCAGTGTTGCTTTAGTGGAACATTATTTAGCCGCGATTGCAGAGCACAATCATCAAGGCCATAACATTCGCGCGATTATTGAAGTAAACCCGGAAGCACTAGCCATTGCCGCTGAGCTTGATCGTGAGCGCGAACAAGGCATAACCCGCGGCCCATTGCATGGTATGCCAGTAGTAATCAAAGCAAATATCGCTACGGCCGATACTATGGCCACCACGGCGGGCGCAAAAGTTATGGCAGGTTTCATTACCGCCAGCGATGCCGAGCACATACAGCAGCTACGTGAAGCTGGCGCCATTATTATGGGTAAAGCCAATTTATCGGAGTGGGCCAACTTCCGTGGTAGCAACTCTATTAGTGGTTGGTCTGGTATTGGCGGACAAACTCGCAACCCGCATGTACTCACGCACAATCCGTGTGGTTCAAGTGCAGGCTCCGGCGCCGCGGTTGCTGCAGATTTCAGCTTACTCGCCATCGGCACTGAAACCGACGGTTCCATTATGTGCCCTACCTCAGTTAATGGTGTTGTGGGCATTAAATCTACCCGCGGTTCTGTAGCTGGCCATGGCATTATTCCGATAGCCGCAGCGCAAGATATTGCTGGGCCTATGGCACGCTATGTGTATGATGCCGCGCTGTTATTGGATGGCATGGCCACCGCCGCAGCACGTGCACGTTTTGGTATGCCTCTTAGTGAAGCGGCACAACAGCCCTTTAGTGGCGAATCAGTAGTACTGGTGCGCGCTTATGATCAGCGTTTTACCAGCGTGCAAGCACTTACTAACCAAGTGGCGGAGGCGTTGCGAAGCAATGGCGTAGAAGTGATTGAAGTAACTGAGTGGAATTTACCTAACCACCTTGGCCAAGCTGAGTTAGAAGTTCTGGTGTATGAGTTTAAGCGGGATCTGGAGCAATGGTTCGTAGATTTCGATGCCCCTGTGCAAACCATGCAAGAAGTAATTGATTACAACCTTGCCAATGCAGATACCGAGCTCGCATTGTTCGGCCAAGAGTACTTCGATATTGCCGCTGCTGTTGATTTGGAGGCCCACAAACCTAGTTATGAAGCCGCACTGGCGCTAAGCCGAGAGCTTGCAGAAGGGCACCTAAACCGTTACTTACAAGATCTAGGTGCTGCCGCAATTATCATTCCGGCCTATGGACCAAGCTGGCCAATTCCACCAGTAGAAGGCCCCGGCTATAGTTTTGGCACCTCTACAGCCGCGGCAGTGTCTGGTTACCCTGCCATTACTATTCCGGGAGGCAAAGAAGGCCCATTACCTGTAGGCCTAAGCATGATTGGCTTACCCTGGAGTGAAGCACAATTGGTTAGCCTAGCGAGTATGCTTGAAAGTGAACTGGGTGGCTTTCAGCAGCCGCTATTTTTGCCAGAGCTACCGGCCACCAACGCCGAAGATTAAGGGCATTAAAAGGGGCTGTTATTCTTCAACCTCTTTTTGTTGCGCGCTTGATGTTACGTATGTATAGCGCAGAAATCCCTGCTCTTGGCGCTATTTGGAAACATTTGGTTGCAATTTTGTTAATCTGATCGCGTTGACTTCACACTACGTAAAAGAAACACTGTACGCGTTTTCATTCAGCTAGAGGCATATATGCAATTTGCAGTTTTAAAAGGTACGTTGCTCGCAAGCAGCATTTCGCTTGCACTATTCGGTATCAGCGCAAATGCGCAAGCCGCATCCACCACTGTGCTTATTACCGCAGCTGCGCAAACCAGCGAACGCGTATGTGATAGTGCCGAATGTAGCGGTGAATTGCGCCGTTTAATGCGCTTGGCACGCAATGGCAGCGGCGATGCTGCGGCTATTGTTGCTATGGCGTTCGCCAGTGGCGATGGCCTCGAGCAAAGCGATAAAGAAGCCGAGCGCTTCGTGCGCATTGGTGTGCGCTACAATAGCCCTATTGCCACCTTTTTAATGTCGGATTGGCACCGCAATGGTTTTGTTCTTGAACAAAACGAACAAGAAGCCGACCGTTTACTTGATGTAGCTGTGAATCTTGGCCATCCACCCGCGCAATACCAAAAAGCACTTATGTTGTTTAGTACCGATAGCGCTGAAGATTTCAACGAAGCACTTACCTTGTTAGAAGCGGCCAGCGAGCAAAACTTAGTTACAGCAATGATGTTACTAGGGCGCATGAAACAAATTGGCGCTGGCGTAGATGAAGATTTAGTGGGTGCTGGAGAACTCTATCGGAAATTAATTATTGCCGGCGTAGATGATGCTCGTGGTTACTTACGTGAAGTAACGCGTGAATTAGAAGCCCGCGATGATAGTAGTGACGAAGTAATCAATCGCTTTGCCAACACAACAGATATGGAAGTAATCACGGTGAGGGGTTCTGCGTTTCGCGTAAACACCCAACTTACCGGTATTGTGCGCCGCCTTACAGCATCTGGTAACTACGATAGCCGCTCAATTGGCAGCCGTATTCGTGGCGTTACCTGCGAACAATCGGGTAGCAATTGCACAGTAAATCGCCCAGATCCTACTGCGGCTTCACTTGATGATGTGATCGGCAACAATTAATTCCTTCTTCATCTGCACATTGGCGATCGTTTCACTATCATTGTCAATGTGCGCTTTTCTCTGATCTTTTCTGGCCTGGTTTCAGTAACAGTAATTCAATACTTTTATCACGAACACCACTACCAAGGCTGGTTCTGCATGCGCACTTCGCAAGTTCGCTTTATAACGCTCCTATTCGCCCTTTTTATTTGCAGTATGCCAACGCTCGCCACCGCCCAACAATTTGGGGGCAATCAACCCGCTCAAGTAATCGTAGCGCCTATCGCATTTGATACTCGAACCCAGCGTGTAGAAGCAGTTGGTAATGCCGAAGCAGTGAAATCGGTGACCATTTATCCAGCCGTAGGCGATGTTGTAACTGCCATTCACTTTAGTGCTGGCGAATTTGTTGAAGAAGGCGCTGTACTCATTGAGCTCGATAGCAGGCGCCAGCGCAATGCGGTAGAGCGTGCCAGCATCGAGCTTACCGGTGCAGAACGCACGGTTGCAAGGTTACAAGCGAGCCGCGAGCGTGAAGCAATTCCGCAAAGTGATTTAGATGATGTAATCACGATTAGAGATTTAGCTGCCGTACAACTTCGAGAAGCCGAAGTAAATTTAGCGGATCGTTTTGTTCGGGCACCATTTGCTGGCGTTGTAGGGATAACCGACATCAACATCGGTGACCGCATTTCCGAGAACACCATCGTTACCACCATCGATGCTCGTGAGCAGTTATATATCAACTTTCAAGCACCGGAAACCGCACTAGGCCTGCTGCAAGATAACGACACGGTTGCAGCCTTTCCATGGCAGAGCAGCGGTGAAACTCTCACTTTACAAATTGCCGATATCGATTCTCGCGTTGATCCGCGCACACGCACGTTGCGAGTGCGTGCTCTATTAAATAACAAAAGCGATCAATTTCGCCCCGGCATGAGCTTTCGAATAAACCTGCAAATCCAAGGTGAGCGCTATGCCGTAATTCCCGAAGCTGCATTAATGTGGGGCGCTGAAGGTGCTTTTGTTTGGCGGGTAAACGATAACAAGGCTGAGCGGATTGATGTGGAAATTCAACAACGTCTGCGCGGTCAGTTGCTCGTATCTGCTGCACTTACCACTGATGATTTTATTGTGGTTGAAGGGGTGCAATCATTGCGGCCAGGACAAGCATTAAGCATTCAAAATGCTGGAGGCGATAATGGCCAAGGAAACTAAATCAACCAATGATTTACCCTCTCTGGCCATTCGTAGGCCAGTGCTCATTATTGTTCTCAATTTACTTATTATCATCGCAGGTATCGCCGCACTAAACGGCCTAGAAGTGCGCGAATTGCCCGATGTTGATCGGCCGATTGTTACGGTAACGGCTAGCTTTCCCGGTGCATCTCCAGAAACTGTGGATTCTGAAGTAACCAGCCGTTTAGAGGCCGCAGCCGCTCGCGTGAGTGGAGTGAAATCTATTCGTTCTTCTAGCGAAGAAGGAAGCACACGTATTGTTATTGAGTTTCGCCCTGGAGTGAATCTTGATACCGCCGCCAATGAAACTCGCGAATCAGTGAGCCGGGTGCAACGGCGCCTTCCACCCGAAGTAGAGCAAGTGGCGGTGATTAAAGCCGATAACGATGCACAAGCAGTGGTAAGCGTTGCCGTATCAAGCGAAAGCTTACAACTTGAAGAGCTCACCGAGCGCGTTGAAACTGATTTAGCGCCGTTATTTTTGAATATCCCCGGTGTGGCGGATGTTCAGCTGCGCGGAGCACGGCAGCGAGTAATGCGGGTAAATATCGATCCGTTGCGCCTTTCTAGCTTTAACCTAACCGTTGCCGATGTTGCTAATGCACTACGGCAAGCTCCGTTTGATGTTCCCGCCGGCTCCCTTCGCTCCACAGATCAGCAATTAATTGTACGAGCCGATGCAACTTCGGTAACCGCCGAGCAAGTAGAAGATATTATTGTTGCCGGTGATACACGGGTAAGTGATATCGCCAATGTGTTCTTTAGCCCCGCCGATGCGGCCAACATGGTGCGCCTCGATGGCCGCCCGGTAATTGGTTTAGAGATATTGCGGCAGGCCGGTTCCAACACAATTCAAATCTCAAACGAAGTGTTGCGGCAAGTAGAGCAACTTGAACAACGCTTTCCTAACCTTACTTTTCAAGTAACATCCGATGACGCTGAGTTCATTCGCGGTTCTGTACGTGAAGTGGTTATTTCACTCTCGCTTACCATTCTCTTAGTAATTATTACTCTGCGTGTATTTATTGGTTCGTGGCGCGCAACCATTATTCCTGCAGCGAGTATTCCGGTGGCACTAGTGGGTGCCCTAGCGGCTTTATGGGCTTTGGGGTTCTCGATAAATATACTTACGCTGCTGGCGCTTGTACTCGCTACTGGCCTTATCGTTGATGATGCCATCGTAGTAACGGAAAATATTCAGCGTCGCCGTAGCACCGGCATGGGCGCCCGTGCGGCGGCGGTAATCGGTACACGCGAAGTGTTTTTTGCCGTGGTAGCCACCACCGCAGTGCTTGCGGCTGTATTTATCCCGATCGCATTTTTGCCTTCAACCGCTGGATTATTATTCCGCGAGTTTGGCGGCACCTTAGCAGCCGCAGTAATCATATCCTCGTTCGTGGCGTTATCGTTGGTTCCTGCTTTAACCGCCAAGCTGCCGCTAAAACGAAATAGCAGCAGCTGGCTTGCGCGCTTTGGTAATAAGTTAGTTACAGCTTACGCAACTAGTTTACGGTTTTGCCTTAATCATGCATGGTGGGTATTGGTAATCAGTATTGTTGCCGCCGGCAGCGCATTTAGCGTTTATCAGTACTTACAAAATGAACTCTTACCGCCGGAAGATCGCGGCACCATCCGCATTTTCGCGCGTGGGCCCGATGGAGTTGGCCTTGATTTTATGGATCGGCAAGCTTATCAGCTAGAAGAGATTTTACTGCCTTATGTTGAGAACGGCGAAATTGATTCCATTTTTACCGTGGTTGGTCAGTGGGATCCGAATCTAACGTTCATTACAGCACGGCTGAAACATTGGAATGTTCGCGATAAATCGCAACAAGATATCCTTGATGAAATCAACGAGCCGATCAGTGGAGTTCCTGGTGTATCGGGCCGAGCATTTGGCAGCAACAGTTTGAACCTACGCGGCCAAGGCGGTGGCCTCGAGCTTGCGTTAACCGGCCCTACATATGAAGCAATCTATACAGCCGCATTGCAATTCCAAGATAAAATCCAAGAACAGCTACCTGAACTTGGTTTTCCGCGAATATCGTATCAACCTACACAACCGCAATTGCGCGTTAATATTGACCGGCGTAGAGCAGAAGAACTGAATGTGCCTTTGAGCGATATCGCAACTACCCTGCGAGTAGCCATTAATGGTGATGATATTGCCGATTTAAATGTTGGCGACCAATCAATACCTATTATCTTGCGAGCGAACCGTACCTTAGTGCAAGATCCAAGTGATTTAATCAATCTCTATGTTGGAGCACGTGATGGCACCTTAGTACCTCTTTCCAGCCTTGCTAACATAACCGAAGAAGGCATAGCCGCAGACCTTACCCGACAATCCCAACGCCGCGCTATCAATATCGACATGCAACTACCAGAAGATATGTCTATTGAAGCGGCTGTAGTTGCCCTACGTGATATCGGCCAAGAACTGCTGCCGCCGGATATCGGTTTAGTATTCTTAGGGGAAGCACAAACCTTTGAGGAAACTGCGCGTGAGGTAATGCTCACTTATGTGCTGGCCTTTATCATTGTGTTCTTAGTGTTAGCAGCACAATTTGAAAGCGTAAATAGCGCTATCGTGGTTATGATTACAGTTCCTTTTGGTATTGCAGCAGCCTTGTTTGCCCTGTTCCTAACGGGCAACAGTATCAACATCTATTCGCAGATAGGTTTGGTGATGTTAATTGGTTTATTGGCAAAAAACTCGATTTTGCTCGTAGAGTTTGCCGACCAATTGCGCGATCGTGGCAAAACCGTGCGCGAGGCCGTTGAGCAAGCAGCAACCATTCGCTTACGCCCAATCGTGATGACATTAGTATCTACTTTGCTTGGCGCTTTACCGCTCATCCTTTCCAGTGGAGCAGGTGCAGAAGCGCGCAATGCCATTGGCTGGGTAGTGTTCGGGGGGTTGGGTATTGCAGTTGGGTTTACCTTGTACTTAACGCCTGTACTGTATCTCGGTTTAGCCCGTTTCGTGAAACCCCGCGCCGATGAAAGCGCTCGTTTAGATCGGGAAATGGCAGCAGCCCCAGATGAGGCCTGATAGAAATAAGCAGAAAACTTTGTGGCGCTTACCTAGATTTATCTTTGTACATTGCTGCATCAGCTAGGTTTATCATAGTCTCTATTGTGAGCTCAGTATCTGGATCAAAACTAGCGATACCAACACTATATTCTATTATATAAGGTTTTTGATTCGAGTTGTTTTCTTCAGTAACTGCCTGTGCAAACTGGGCAAGCCGTGTTGAAACTTGCTCTTCCCTTGCGTTCGATAGCATTAAAGTAAATTCATCGCCTCCATATCTACCAACAACATCCGATTCACGAAACGTTTCCAGCATTAACCGAGCAAAAGTTTTTAATACGTAATCACCCTCATGATGCCCATACGTATCGTTGATTAGTTTAAATTTGTTCAGATCAAAAAATACGAAGGTAAAAGGAACCTTGAAACGTTTACACATACTTATGGAATAATCAACGAGTATTAGAAAGCCACGTCTGTTAGATATCAACGTCAACTCATCTAACGTTGCTAGTTGAATGGATTTCACTTCCTGCTCAATCATTAACCCAAGGTCAGTGAGGATTTGTTGGTCCTCCTCGCTCATCTCTCGTGGGCTAGAATCGATTAAGCACAGCGTTCCGATTTTTAAGCCCGGCCGCAATTTCAACGGGTAGCCAGCATAAAAACGAATTTTCGGTCCAGAAATCACTAACGGGTTATCGCAAAAACGTTCATCCTCAATAGCATTCGGTATGATGAACAAACCATCCTGATTGATTCCATGAGCACAGAAGGATATATCTCGCGGTGTTTCAGCAACATCTAATCCTTGGTTTGATTTAAACCACTGCCGATTCTCATCGATCAAGCTAACTAGCGCTATATCAACGCCGAACATTCGCTTCGCTATGCGTGTTACGCGATCAAACCGCTCTTCATGTCCCGTATCTAAAATACCCAGTGTTCTTAGTGCGTACAGGCGTTCTGCCTCATTTTCTGGAAGCGCTGGCTTTTGCATAATAATATGAACCCTACATGTATTAGGCCAACTTAAGTATAAGTAATTATAAACTTAGCGCCAAATCTTAATTGTGGAATCGCAAACTAGGCCACAGGATTAATTGACTTACCTAGAAACTAATTAAATACGGGAAGAGTTCTTGAAATGGTGGCCCCTCCCAGATTTGAACTGGGGACCAACCGATTATGAGTCGGGTGCTCTAACCACTGAGCTAAGGGGCCATTTTGCATGATGTACGAATCATGATGTACGAATCATGATGTACGAATGGTGTGCGAGATTCTTTCGCAGCGGCGCAAGTATACCCAAATCCGCGGCAACAAAAAAGCGCCAAGAGGCGCTTTTTCAATCAGTTAGATAACCTTTTCACGATTACTCGTCTAAGAAGCTCTTCAACTGCTCACTGCGGCTTGGATGGCGCAGCTTGCGTAGTGCTTTAGCTTCAATTTGGCGAATCCGTTCACGAGTTACATCAAACTGCTTACCTACTTCTTCCAGAGTATGATCGGTATTCATATCAATACCGAAACGCATCCGTAATACTTTTGCTTCTCGGGCCGTAAGGCCACCTAGAACATCGCGTACTGCGTTCTGTAGGCTTTCTGATGTTGCCGCATCAACTGGCAAATCAAGCGTAGTATCTTCAATGAAATCGCCTAAGTGCGAATCTTCATCATCACCAATCGGCGTTTCCATAGAAATCGGCTCTTTGGCGATCTTCAATACCTTACGAATCTTATCTTCTGGCATTACCATGCGCTCTGCCAATTCTTCTGGCTGCGGCTCACGGCCCATCTCTTGCAGCATTTGCCGTGAAATACGGTTCAGCTTGTTGATGGTTTCGATCATGTGTACCGGAATCCGAATAGTACGCGCCTGATCGGCAATAGAACGAGTAATTGCTTGGCGAATCCACCAGGTTGCATAGGTCGAGAATTTGTAACCACGGCGATATTCGAACTTATCTACCGCTTTCATCAAGCCAATGTTACCTTCCTGAATTAAATCCAAGAATTGCAAACCACGGTTGGTGTATTTTTTCGCAATTGAAATTACCAAACGTAAGTTGGCTTCCACCATCTCTTTCTTCGCCCGGCGAGCTTTCGCTTCACCAATCGACATCCGGCGGTTGATATCTTTTACTTTCGCGATCGACAAACCAGTTTCTTCGGCAATTGCTCGTAACTTACCAGTACAACGCTCTACTTCATCGCGAGTTTCTTCTAGCGCTGCTGAGTATTTCGTCTCTTTGGCAACAATCGCATCAAACCAGCTCATCGAAGTTTCATTGCCGGCAAACGCTTGTACAAAAGTGCGCTTCGGCAGTTTCGCCTGCTCTAAGCACAGCTTCATAATTAAGCGTTCTTGTACGCGCACACGATCCATCATTTCGCGCATATCTTTTACTAAGCGATCAAACTGCTTCGGAACCAAGCGGAAGTGCTTGAACAATTCGCTTAGCTTTTCAATTTCTTCGTTGGTTTTCGCATCAGCCCGGCCATGAGTTTTAATGGCATCACGAGTAGCTTCATATTGCGCACGCAGCTCATTAAATTTGCTGCGCGCTTCTTCAGGATCTACGCCAGTATCGGTAGAGTCATCATCGGAATCGTCGTCATCGGCATCATCGTCTTCATCTTCCAGTTGGTTTTCGCTCAACTCAGAACCAATGTGGGTAGCACTAACTGGCGCTTCTTCCACTTCGTTCGGATCGATGAATCCGGAAATGATTTCGGTAAGGCGAATTTGCTCAGCTTCGTAGGCATCCCACTGTTCAAGCAAGAAGTTAATCGCTTCTGGGTATTCAGCTACCGAACACTGAACTTGGTTAATGCCTTCTTCAATGCGCTTGGCGATAACAATCTCACCTTCACGGGTAAGAAGCTCTACGGTACCCATTTCACGCATGTACATGCGCACAGGATCTGTAGTACGGCCAATTTCGCTCTCAACGGTAGCAAGTGCCGCCGCCGCCTCTTCTGCAGCATCTTCATCCGCAGAATCTTCGCTCATCATCAGATCATCGGCATCAGGGGCGGTTTCGAAAACCTTGATGCCCATATCATTGATCATCCGAATAATATCTTCGATCTGATCAGAATCAACGATGTCTTGCGGTAAGTGGTCGTTAACCTCAGCAAAGGTTAAGTATCCTTGCTCCTTACCTTTCGCAATAAGCAATTTAAGTTGCGACTGACGAGTCTGCATACGGGCGATTACCTCAGTAAAGATATTTTGAATTTATGCGGAATAGCCGTTAATTATAACAAAAAGCGCGCGATTCAACCAGTTTAGTTTTAACTACGTTTCATCATGCGTACAAGTTCATTTAGTTCCTGTAAGCGCTCGCGTGTCATGTCTTTTGCGGGCAGTGCTTTTAATGTTTCATAGCGCTGCTCTAAATAACGGTCGATCAAAAACACATAGGTTTCCGAGAATTCCTGCTCTAGGTTGTCTTCTAGTACTTGATGGTTCCAACTAGCGAGTTGGCGCAAACGTTCTTCTAGGCGCGAACCACGCCAGGATTCAAGTAATTGTGCAGAGCTTAGTTGCTGTTCATGGGTTTGTCGATGAATCGCCATAAACACTTTCACACCCTGCATATCGAGATGGTCTAGTTCATTGTGCACGGGAATTAAACGGCCAAGTTCTGGATATTGCAGCAGTAAGCCAATAGCGCGCGCAACAGGGGTTAATTGTTGGCCTTTGGGTTTTTCTGCTCGCTGCTTACCTTGATTCAGGTTCGGCAACAGTTTTTCAAGCTCTTGCACGGTTCTACTTAATTTATTCGCTAACGCTTCCATTAAGGTTTGCCGATAGAAATCACTGGCCACCTTGCCAATCAATTCTTTGGCTTGGGCAATTAGCTCTGATTTACCCGCATCGCTGCGCAAATCAATTTTCGCGGTAAGGTGCTCAAAGAAATAATCGCGGAACGACATTGCTTCGTTAGCCCGCTTATTAAAGCCTTCAGCACCTTCAGCGCGCACAATGGTATCTGGATCTTCACCATCGGGTAAAAAGAGGAACCGTAAATCGATACCATCTCGTAATAATGCCAATGAATTTTCTAACGCGCGCCAGGCCGCATCTCTGCCGGCCCGATCGCCATCAAAACAGCAAATTACTTGCTTAGTTTGCCGGAACAACAATTGCAAATGATCAGTAGTTGCGGCAGTGCCTAGCGCGGCAACAGCATTGGTAACACCATGTTGCGCCAGCGCCACCACATCCATATAGCCTTCAACGATAATTACCCGCTCAAGATCTTTATGCTGTTGGCGCATTTCGTAAAAGCCATACAGCTCACGCCCTTTATGAAATAGGCGCGTTTCTGGCGAGTTCAAATATTTCGGTTCGCTTTTCTCTAATACGCGGCCGCCAAAACCTACTACTCGGCCGCGGCGATCCCGAATGGGGAACATAATGCGATCACGGAAGAAATCGAAGCGCTTGCCGCGATCGTTTTCGGTGATCATTTTTAATGCTAATAGCTGTTCTTGTTGCTTGCGGCTACCACCAAACTTGCGCAGCACCGAATCCCACTCTTTTGGCGCATAGCCAATACAAAAATCACGTACCACTTCGCCGCTTAAGCCGCGGCCTTTCAAGTAGCTAATTACGCGCTCTTTTTCAGGGTTTTCTTTGAGTTGGCGAGCAAAAAACTGGGCACAAGCTTCCATTACCGCAAAATCATCTTCCACTTCCGCTTTATCACGGGCCGGTTTGCTACCTGGCCGAGTTTCTCGCGGCACTTCGAGCCCCAACATCGCCGCGAGCTCTTCTACCGCATCGGGAAACTCCAAGCCATCGTATTCCATAATAAAATCAAGGGCGTTACCATGCGCACCACAACCGAAGCAGTGATAGAACTGCTTATCGGGTGCCACCGAAAAGGAAGGGCTTTTTTCATTGTGGAATGGGCAGCAAGCTTGATAATTCCGGCCTGCTTTTTTCAAACGCACACGGCTTTCCACCACGCCAACAATATCAGCGCGGGCAACAAGATCTTGAATGAAATCCTTCGGAATTAATCCAGCCATGCGTACTAATGTACCTTGCTCATCACGTGCTTAAAACAAAAAGCGCGGTTTAACCCATAAAATAAAAAAACCGTGCTGAGCACGGTTTCTTTAGTTAGTGCAGCAAATGCTTTACCAACAATCGATTTACACGCCCGCTTACGCTTGCGCTGAATCGCTATTTCTTAATACAGGCGAGTGCGACGAGCGTTTTCACGAGCCAATTTCTTGGCGTGACGCTTCACAGCTGCAGCTTTCTTGCGCTTACGCTCTGCAGTTGGCTTCTCGTAAAATTCGCGGCTACGAACTTCAGATAGTACACCTGCTTTTTCGCAAGAACGCTTGAAACGGCGCAGTGCGACGTCAAATGGCTCGTTTTCTTTAAGTTTAACTACTGGCATCTGCCTCTCACCTCAAAAATTTTCGTAGTACGCAGGCCACTCATTGGCCATGCAGGATAAAATTGGTGCTGAATTTTAAACAACCTAAGGGCTGCTGTAAAGCCTAAGATCGATTTATTCACGCACTTTCTGGAACATTTTCGCCGCGCTTGCGATAAAACTCGCTAACGAATTGATCAAATTGATCCTTTTCGATCGCATCACGCATGCCTTTCATGAGCGCTTGGTAGTAATGTAGGTTGTGAATCGTGTTCAAACGCGCTCCAAGGATCTCATTACAACGATCGAGGTGGTGTAAATACGCCCGCGAATAGTTCTTACAGGTGTAACAATCACATTCACTATCGAGCGGTGCAGTATCGGTACGATGGCGAGCATTGCGGATTTTCACCACCCCAGCTGAGGTAAACAAATGGCCATTACGAGCATTTCGTGTGGGCATTACGCAATCAAACATATCAATGCCGCGGCGCACTGCTTCCACTAAATCTTCTGGTTTACCCACGCCCATTAAGTAACGTGGTTTGTCGGTTGGCATCTTCGGCGCGGTATAATCAAGAATGCGCATCATATCGTCTTTTGGTTCACCTACTGATAAACCGCCAATGGCATAGCCATCAAAACCGATATCGGTTAGCCCGGTAAGCGACACATCACGCAGATCTTCGTACATACCACCCTGAATAATGCCAAATAGCGCTGATTTACTATCACCATGCTCGTCTTTCGAGCGTTGTGCCCAACGCAATGATAATTGCATTGAATCTTCAGCTTGTTTCACTGTAGCTGGATATGGCGTGCACTCATCGAAAATCATCACAATATCAGAGCCCAGTTCGCGCTGAACCTGCATTGATTTTTCTGGCGTAAGTAAGATTTTTTCGCCGTTAATTGGCGACCGGAAGGTTACCCCTTCCTCGGAAATTTTGCGTAAATCGCCAAGGCTAAATACTTGGAAGCCACCAGAATCGGTGAGAATTGGCTTATGCCAGTTCATAAAATCATGCAAATCACCGTGCTGTTGAATAATCGATGTGCCCGGGCGCAGCATTAAATGAAAGGTATTGCCCAAACAAATTTCAGCACCGGTTGCAGCCAATTCTTCAGGGCTCATGCCTTTTACTGTACCCAATGTACCTACCGGCATAAACGCAGGAGTTTCTATCGTGCCGCGATCAAATGTCATGCGGCCACGGCGTACTTTGCCAATACTTTTAATTAGTTCAAACTTCATCTTTTACCTGTTTAACGGTGTTTTCGGGTGATAAACATTGCATCACCGTAACTAAAGAAACGATATTTTTGCTGTATTGCGGCCTGATAAGCCGACATTACTTCCGCTTGCCCTGCGAACGCTGAAATCAACATAATTAAGGTTGATTCAGGCAAGTGAAAGTTCGTAACCATGGCATCAACTACATTAAATTGATAACCCGGGTAAATAAAGATATCCGTATCGGCGCTATACGCAGCGAGTTCGCCAGCATTTGCTTTCGCTGCCGATTCAAGCGAACGCACGGAAGTGGTACCTACCGCAATTACTCGCCCGCCACGCGCACGTGTAGCAGCCACAGCATCAACCACCTCTTGTGGTACCTCGGCCCATTCGCTGTGCATCTTGTGCTCACGAATATCATCAGCCCTTACTGGCTGAAACGTGCCGGCGCCAACGTGTAGAGTAACATATGCGGTTTCAATTCCTCGATCGGTTAGCGCTTGCATGGTTTCCGCATCAAAGTGTAAACCTGCAGTAGGCGCAGCAACCGCGCCTGGTTTTACCCCATAAACGGTTTGATAACGTTCCCGATCACTGGCTTCATCAGGGCGGTCAATATAAGGTGGAAGTGGCATATGGCCAAACTCTTCCAACCAACTTAACACCGTTCTGCCGCTATCAAAGGTTACCTCAAACAGCGCATCATCACGGCCAGTGATAGTTGCAGGCACCGCATTTTCTAACAACAACTCGGTGCCAGCTTTCGGTGCGCGGTTAGCGCGCACGTGCGCCAAAACGCGGTGCTCATCAAGCATGCGCTCTACTAGAACTTCAATTTTGCCACCGGATACTTTTTGCCCCAATAGCCGCGCTGGTATCACGCGAGTATTATTAAATACCAGTAAATCACCGGGGTTTAACAGGCTAGGTAAATCACGGAAATTCTTATGCGCGATCTCACCGCTTTCGCCAATTAAGGTAAGTAACCTACTGCCACTACGATCCGCTTGTGGGTAACGCGCAATTAGGTGATCTGGCAACTGAAAAGAAAAGTCTGAACGCTTCATTGAGCTCCAACCGGAAAAAACAAACAGTAAATACAAAAGTGCCGGCACAACAAGGTACCGGCGCTTTAATTTGTTAAATCAACACATTACAACATGTGCTGCAGTAATCTAATTAGAAGGTATATACCAAAGTAACCGCTGTTTCTGTATCTAGTTTCTCTGGGGTACGACCATCCGCTTGCTCAAAAACAGTACTGTTATGAGTGATGGTTAAGGTTAACCGCATCGCCAACCGTGAGTTCAGGTTGGCAGTTAATGCCCCTACTGCTCGCGAACGGGTATTATCATCACCCATTTCAGTAGAAACCAATTGTGTGAAACGGGCAGTTTCACTAATTTGCCATTCAAAGTTAGCGGCCGCACGAACAATTAAATCACCATCCGTTTCGCCTGTATCACGACGTTTATCGTATGCATAACCCGGACCAATTTCGAAATCGGTGAACATATTCTCGTTATGCAAAAAACGTGCACCATAACCGGCCGCAATCGTTGATTGATATTCAAAACTGTTGAGCGCGTCATCTTCATAAGAGCCATAGATAAAGATCGAAGAATGGCTGCCTACATTAAATTTACGGTTACCTTGCCCAGATACGAAAAAGCGATCAGCATCGGTTACCCGATCCCCTTCAAACGTTTTCCGCTCTTGTAGGTAATAATCTAAAACTGCACGTTTACGCCAGTTTTCAGTATCACGCTGTAAATCGAGCTTGCCTTTCCAAGAGCGTGAATCGGTGTTCCCAGAGCGCAACAATACACCAAGTTCAGCAGTAGCACGCCACTTACCATCTTTCGCTGCTGGATCAACATCCTGAATATCGTCAAACATAAAAGTTGATGATGATGCGGCACCAGAAAAACCTAACAAGGCTAAGGCAATTAATTTTAGACGCACAAGGCCCCCTTCAAATCATCCACTGATTGGTTTGTTATTTTTTGGCCAATCTGCACGGTTTTTATCACTATTTCTTGTATTCTAACGGAATTCAGCTACTTTTCGAACCCATAAAACGAAAAAACCACCGCATTTTACGCTGCGGTGGTGGATTTCTTCGTAAAGGTTCGTTATTTCACTGTTGCGGTTAACTCACCGCGCTCATACATCATAAACATGGTTTCTAGTGAAATTGGCTTAATTTTGCTTGCATTTCCAGCGGTACCGAATGCTTCATAACGCGCCTTACAGATATCGTACATAGCTTGCGTAGAAGCCTGTAAAAATTTACGCGGATCAAACTCGGCCTTGTTTTCAGCCATGAATTTACGCACTGCACCGGTAGATGCTAAACGCAAATCCGTATCAATATTTACTTTCCGCACACCGTGGCGAATACCTTCTTGAATTTGCTCAACCGGAACCCCGTAGGTTTCTGGAATCTCACCGCCAAACTCATTAATAATCGCTAACCACTCTTGTGGAACTGAAGAGCTGCCGTGCATTACTAAGTGCGTATTAGGAATACGCTTGTGGATATCTTTAATACGACCAATATCAAGAATATCACCAGTTGGTGGCCGCGAGAACTTATAGGCGCCATGCGAAGTACCACAAGCAATTGCCAAGGCATCTACTTGTGTAGCTTTCACAAAATCTGCAGCTTCTTCTGGATCGGTTAGTAACTGATCATGGCTCAATGTACCTTCAGCACCCACGCCATCTTCTTCGCCTGCTTGCCCTGTTTCTAGCGAGCCTAAGCAACCGAGCTCACCTTCAACAGATACGCCACAGGCATGCGCCATTTCCACAACTCGGCGCGTTACATCAACGTTGTAATCGTAATCTGCTGGGGTTTTGCCGTCTTCACGCAGTGAGCCATCCATCATTACTGAACTAAAACCCAACTGAATCGAACGTTGGCAAATTGCTGGAGACGTTCCGTGGTCTTGGTGCATTACCACTGGAATATGCGGGAACTCTTCAACAGCTGCTAAAATTAGGTGACGCAAAAATGGTGCGCCAGCATATTTGCGGGCACCTGCAGAAGCTTGCACGATCACCGGGCTGTCAGTTTCATCGGCTGCCATCATAATGGCGCGCATTTGCTCAAGGTTATTCACGTTAAACGCTGGAATTCCGTATTCAAACTCCGCCGCGTGGTCGAGCATTTGGCGCATCGAAATCAATGCCATTTGCAACTCTCCTTAATTTTCTTTTAATAAAATCGGTACTTACTCGCTACCGCGAGCTTCTAAAATTGCTACTGCTGGTAATTTCTTACCTTCTAAAAATTCTAAAAATGCGCCACCACCGGTAGAAATATAGGAAATTTTATCGGCAATGCCATATTTATCGATGGCTGCAAGCGTATCACCACCGCCGGCAATTGAAAATGCATCGCTATCGGCAATTGCATTTGCTAGTACTCGGGTACCTTCACCGAACTGATCAAACTCAAATACTCCTACTGGACCGTTCCATACAATGGTGCCAGCATTTTTCAGCATCGCCGCTAAATGTGCTGCGGTTTCTGGGCCAATATCAAAAATTTGATCATCGCCGCTTACTTCATGCACTGCTTTTGTTACTGCTGTTGCATCAGGGCCAAAGTGATCGCCTACTACCACATCTGTGGGCACAGGAATTACCGCTCCACGTGTTTTACCAGATTCGGCTAAACGAGATGCCTCATTTACCAAATCTTGTTCATACAATGATTTGGCAACATCATGGCCCTCAGCAGCAATAAAGGTATTCGCAATACCGCCGCCCACAATTAACTGATCAACCTTGCGTACTAAAGAATTCAGTAGCATCAGTTTAGTAGAAACTTTCGAGCCGCCTACGATTGCCACTAGCGGGCGCTTCGGGTTTTCTAACGCTTTGCCAAGTGCATCTAGCTCAGCGGCTAGTAATGGGCCAGCACAAGCGATTGGAGCATATTGAGCAACGCCATAAGTTGAGGCTTGCGCGCGATGAGCGGTGCCGAATGCATCCATTACAAATACATCACAGAGTGCCGCCATCTTCTTCGCTAGAGTTGGGTCATTTTTCTTTTCACCCACATTGAAGCGCACGTTTTCAAATACTACGAGCTCGCCGCCCGCCACATCTACGCCATCTAAATAATTTGTTTCAAGGCGCACAGGGAACGACAACGCATTGGCTAAATACTTAACCACCGGTGCCAGTGAATATTCAGCCGTAAACTCGCCTTCTTCTGGACGGCCTAAATGCGACATCACCATTACTTTTGCGCCTTGCTCTAGGGCGCGTTGCAAGGTTGGTAATGCAGCGCGTAAGCGCGCATCAGAGGCTACTTTGCCATCTTTTATCGGCACGTTTAAATCTTCGCGAATCAATACACGCTTGCCACGTAAATCAATATCGTTCATGTATTTCACAGTCATCGAAGTATCCTTAATTCAATTTAGCTAAATCTATTGCCGATTCTAACATTCGGTTCGCAAAGCCCCATTCGTTATCGCACCATGCCAACACTTTTACCAGTTGTTTGTGGCTCACGCGGGTTTGCGTACCGTCCACAATACTGGAGCGTGGATCGTGGTTAAAATCCGCGGAAACAAGAGGAATTTCCGTGTAACCCAAAATTTCCGGCAATTGTTCGGCAGCAGCAGTTGCCAATGCTTGGTTTACCGATGCGATATCTACTTTGCTTTGTAAGGTTACGCTTAAATCCATCGCTGTAACGTTAGTAGTAGGTACGCGCACAGCAATGGCTTCAAAACGGCCGGCAAATTTCGGCAAAATACGTTCAATACCACGCGCTAACCGCGTATCTACGGGAATAATGGATTGCGAACTAGCACGCGCTAGGCGTAAATCATCATGGTACGCATCAATTACTTGCTGATCATTCATTGCCGAGTGAATAGTAGTGATAGTACCGCTATCTACACCAAACGCATCATCAAGTACCTTAATTACCGGCACAATACAATTCGTAGTACAAGAACCGTTAGAAACAATGCGATGCTCTGGTAGCAGCTCGTGCTGGTTGATGCCCTGAATAATGGTGAAATCCACATCAGGTGATGCTGGATGGGAAAATAATACGCGCTTGGCACCCGTTAATAAATGCGCGTGCCCATCGGCACGGCTACCAAACACGCCAGTACATTCCAACACCACATCGATATCAAGTTCACGCCATGGTAAATCGGCAATTTGCGCACGATGGAACAACTGAATTTCCGCCACTACATTGCCCGGTTGCCTACCATTTTGCGTGGCAATAATCAGTACATCTTGCTCCGCCCCCACCTGCGCAGCAAAACGGCCATGGGTAGAATCGTATTGCAGCAGGTGAGCCATACCATCGCTACTCGCCAGCTCATTAATGGCTACCAACTCGATCTGTTCATGCCAACCCGATTCCAACCATGCGCGCACCACACTGCGGCCAATGCGGCCAAAACCATTAATGGCTACGCGCGTTTTCCGCGCTGGCCGTGCACCACTTACTGCTTCGTTCAATGTTTATGCCTCTAAATGCCTTTCGCTACCTTCACCACATTTTCTACAGTGAAGCCGAAATGCTTGAACAACTGATCGGCAGGTGCCGATTCACCGAAACTACGCATACCCACAATAGCGCCATCAAAACCGGTATATTTTTGCCAGAAATCAGCAATACCAGCTTCCACTGCCACCCGGCGGCGCACTGCTGGTGGCAATACGCTATCGCGGTAGGCTTTATCTTGCTTATCAAACACACAGGTTGAAGGCATTGAAACTACCCGCACTTTCTCACCGTTAACGCTCAACTGCTCAGCGGCTTGCATCGCTAATTCCACTTCCGAGCCGGTGGCAATTAAAATCAATTCAGGGTTTGCAGAAAAATCTTTCAGTACATAGCCGCCTTTGCGAACTGCCGCGAGCTGCTCTGCATTACGATCCATTTGCGCCACACCTTGGCGGGTAAACACCAAGCAAGTGGGGCCATCGCTGCGTTCAATTGCGGCTTGCCACGCTACCGCTGATTCCACTTGATCGCATGGGCGCCATGTTTCGCAATTTGGCGTTAACCGTAAGTTCGCCATTTGCTCTACCGGCTGATGCGTTGGGCCATCTTCACCCAGGCCAATGGAATCATGAGTGTAAACGTGAATTACCGGCTGCTTCATAAGTGCTGCCATACGAATTGCATTGCGCGCATACTCCATAAACATCAAGAAAGTAGCGCCATATGGGCGGAAGCCACCGTGCAATTGCAGGCCATTCATAATCGCCGACATACCAAACTCACGCACACCGTAATAGATGTAGTTACCACTAGCATCAGTTTGCGTAAGCGGCTTGGAATCATTCCAAATCGTAAGGTTCGAGCCGGCCAAATCAGCCGATCCACCGAGTAACTCTGGCAAAGCTGGGCCAAATGCATTCAAGGCGTTCTGTGAAGCTTTGCGGGTAGCTACTTTTTCCGGGTTAGCTTGTAGTTTCTCTACGTATTCTTGCGCAACTTCAGCCCAATTCGCTGGTAATTCGCCGTTCATGCGGCGGCTAAATTCACGCGCAAGCGCCGGGTGCTGTTCAGCATAGGCTGCAAATAATTCATTCCAGCATTTCTCTGCGTGGGCACCTTTTTCACGGGCAGACCAAGCAGCATACACATTTTCCGGCACTTCAAACTTGCCGTGTTCCCAACCGAGTGCCGCACGGGTAGCCGCAATCTCTTCTTCGCCAAGTGGCGCACCATGGCAACTTTCAGTACCTTGCTTATTTGGAGCGCCAAAACCGATTACCGTTTTGCAGCAGATAAGTGTAGGCCGTTGCGTATCGCCACGCGCTTCGGTAATGGCTTGCTGCACCGCTGCACTATCGTGGCCATCAACATCAGCAATTACTTGCCAACCATAACTTTCGAAGCGCTTCACCGTATCATCGGTAAACCAGCCTGCAACTTCGCCATCAATAGAAATACCGTTATCGTCATAAAACGCAATAAGTTTCCCTAAACCAAGCGTACCTGCCAGTGAACACGCCTCATGGGAAATACCCTCCATTAAACAGCCATCGCCCAAGAAGGTATAGGTGTAATGATCAACGATATCAAAATCTGCACGGTTGAACTGGGCAGCCAGTACCTTCTCGGCAATGGCCATGCCTACTGCATTGGTAACACCTTGGCCAAGTGGCCCAGTAGTGGTTTCTACCCCTGGGGTATAACCATACTCAGGATGCCCCGGAGTTTTTGAGTGCAATTGGCGGAAATTTTTCAGATCATCAATGCTTAAATCGTAACCTGTTAAATGCAACAGCGAATAAATTAACATTGAGCCATGGCCATTCGAAAGCACGAAGCGATCGCGGTTTGGCCAGTTAGGGTTTACTGGGTTGTGGGAAAGAAAATCACGCCACAACACTTCGGCGATATCCGCCATTCCCATAGGCGCACCTGGGTGGCCTGATTTGGCTTGCTGCACTGCGTCCATACTAAGGGCGCGAATCGCATTGGCGAGGTAACGACGATCTGACATCAGAAACTCCTGGCATTTTGTGATCATTTGAAAGGCGAAAGCCGTAAGTTGGCTAGCGCATATTGTCTATCATTCCGCCGATGCACGCAAATTGAAAGCATCACCTATCTGTGCATCGCTGCGAATAGATAGGTACAGAGAATTTAACGTTTTATTCACGTTTAGACAGATAGACGTCTAAAAGTAGATTTATGCAAGATATTACGCTACCATTGCCGCAAATTATTGGAGCTCGGAAAAACTATGGCACGTCATTTATTTACTTCAGAATCAGTTTCTGAGGGACACCCAGATAAAATTGCTGATCAGATCTCGGATGCAGTGCTCGATGCGATTCTTGCACAAGATCCACGCGCTCGCGTTGCGTGTGAAACTTACGTAAAAACCGGTATGGTTTTAGTAGGCGGCGAAATAAATACCAATGCATGGGTAGATATCGAAGAGCTTACCCGCTCTACCGTGCGCAAAATTGGTTATACCCATTCCGATATGGGCTTTGATGCCGATAGCTGTGCAGTATTAAATGCCATTGGTAAGCAATCGCCAGATATTAATCAAGGCGTAGATCGCGCTCGCCCAGAAGATCAAGGCGCCGGCGACCAAGGTTTGATGTTTGGTTATGCCAGCAATGAAACCGCTGAATTCATGCCAGCACCGGTAATGTATGCGCACAAACTTGTGCAGCAGCAAGCTAAGGTGCGCCGCACCGAACTAAAATGGTTACGCCCAGATGCAAAAAGCCAGCTTACCTTCATATATGAAGATGGAAAGCCAGTGGGTATTGATGCCATTGTACTTTCAACACAGCATGCGCCGGAAATTGATTTACCAGAGTTACGTGAGGCGGTGCTGGAAACCATTATTAAGCCTGTATTACCAGCTGAATGGTTATCCAACAAAACGCAAATTCATATCAACCCAACTGGCCGTTTTGTAATTGGTGGGCCTATGGGTGATTGTGGCTTAACTGGCCGCAAAATTATTGTAGATACCTACGGCGGTATGGCGCGCCATGGTGGTGGCGCATTCTCGGGCAAAGATCCTTCTAAAGTAGATCGTAGCGCCGCATATGCCGCCCGTTATGTAGCGAAAAACTTAGTAGCCGCCGGCGTTGCCGATCGCCTTGAACTGCAAGTTTCATACGCCATTGGTGTTGCTGAGCCAACCTCGATTAGTATCGAAACTTTCGGCACCAGCCAATACGATGAAGAAACCTTGATTGGTATCGTGCGCCAGCATTTTGATTTACGCCCTTATGGCATTTTAAAAATGCTTGATTTAGAGCGCCCAATCTATTTGCCAACCGCAGCATACGGCCACTTTGGCCGCGATGAGTTCCCTTGGGAACGGGTTGACAAAGTAGAGGTTATTCGCGCTTCGCTATAACTTACAGCGCTAATAAGAAACCCGAGTTACTGCAGTAACTCGGGTTTTTTAGTTTCCTACTATCGCAATGCGCTTAGCGGCCATCCCCTATCCAGCGGAATAAACGCGCGCCTAGCAGCAAGAATGCTAGGGTCATCGCCAGTAGAATCATAATTTGCGGTAGAATTTCCACCAACCCGGCGCCATCGAACATTACTGCGCGGGCAGCAGCGAGCAAATGCGTAAGCGGAAATATTTGCGCAAATTGTTGTACCCACACTGGCGAGCTATCCAGAGAAAACCATACCCCCGAAAGCAATAGCATGGGCCAGGCAACAAAATCGAGTAGCCCGCGGGAGAGTTCCTCACTGCGCGTGCGGGCCGCAATCAATAGCCCCAATGCGGAGATACAAAGAGAGCCCAGAAAAGCTAATAGAATCAGCAATAAGTAGCTGCCTTCCATCACAAAACTGAAAATTGCATTGCAGATTAAATACACCACAATCAGCGTTACGATTACCAGCCATACCCGCGAGGCTACCTGTGCGAGCAAAAACTCGAATGCAGAAAGAGGTGTTGCTTGTAAGCGTTTGAGTACCGAATTTTTCCGATACCGCACAATTACATACCCCACGCCATACAAGCAGCTGAACATTAAATTCATGGCTAATATGCCCGGTAGTACCCAATCTACATACCGCAATGCTTGGCCCGTTAATATTTCTTGCGTATAAGCATCGCTACGAGCGGTTAGCAATTCGGCGGCTAGTGCGCTTCCCGGCGAGCTTTCATTCAACCAATAGCGCTGCTCAGCGGGCGCAATTACTAAATCTAGTTGATGTTGCTGCAGGCGCCGCAATGCCTGTTCGCGATTGGTATAAGGCACTTGCTCCACGAAGCTTAAGCTCGCGAACTCTGGCACTCGAATTGTATGATCATTATCTACTTGCTCCTGCGCTACTTCCTGCGCTAATTCGTGCACTACGCCCACGCTCACAATGGTACGATCATCACTATCAAACAAAAAAGCGAAAGCAGCCACTAATACGAGCGGGAAAACCAAGTTCCAACTCAGCGATTCTTTATCGCGTAAAAACTCAAGGTTGCGAGCGGTAAATACACCAATAAAACGTTTCCAAAACATCATTCACCCCGCAACTCATGGCCAGTTAACTTTAAAAACAAATCATCAAGGGTTGCCGATTCAACCTGCAAACCATGCAACGAAACACCACTTGCGATTAACGCAGCCAAAGTAGTATCTACCGCCTCGGCTTGCAGTTGATAAAACTCACCTTGTGCCTCAGCTTCGGCAAACACGGGTGGCAAACTACCTGCTGTAAAGTTCGCCCGCGGTAAACGAATGAGGGCGCCACGAAAGTGTTGGTGCAATAATGCACGAGGAGCGCCTTGGGCAATAATCTTGCCTTGATCGAGCACGGCAATTTCATCACACAACTGCTCCGCTTCATCCATGTAATGGGTGGTAAGCAGCACTGTTTTGCCACGATCGCGGATAGAGCGCACTAGTTGCCAAAAATTGCGCCGAGCTTGCGGATCTAGCCCCGTGGTGGGTTCATCGAGAAACAACAAATCTGGATCATTCATTAACGCCAGCGCCAATAGCAAACGCTGCTTTTGGCCTCCCGAAAGTTTGCGGTGATCCCGATCCAAAATATCTTCCAAATTACACCAACGAATAAGCTCGTTTCTATCCATGGGCTCAGCGTAGAAACGGCTAAACAGATTCAGTACATCAGTAACTTTGAGAAAATCTGGTAGTGCCGTATGTTGAAATTGAATGCCTACTTTTTGAAAGAAGCTGCTATCTACAGGTTTACCTCGATAAAGTATTACTCCTGCATTGGCCTGCAAAATGCCTTCAAGCATTTCTATCGTGGTGGTTTTGCCAGCCCCGTTCGGCCCCAGCAAACCGAAACAGATACCCTCGCGAATATCTAGATCAAGCTGATTCACCACGGTAACGTCACCATAGCGCTTTGTAAGCCCACGTGTACTTAAAATGATATGTTCGTTCGCTGCCGGAATTGAATCTGCCAAAATAAACTCTCACTTTTGCTAGGGTTATGTTCGCTGCATTCAGCAGGAATACTCTTGCTATTTATCGCGCCAATCGCCAACGCTTACTCGCGGCCAAACAGTTGCCGCGGCCGCCTGCCGCGGGTAACATGGCAGTTATGATTACAGGTATCGCAGCGAGCAGTTTAGTAACACGCGATGCTGTTTTTACTTATCCGCTTAACCATTAAGGCTTACTATGCGCATTCCCCGCATTTATCACCCCATACCAGCAGAACATGCACTACAGGTACAACAACCGGCTGAGCTTAGCGCTGAGGCCAGTAACCATGTTGGCCGCGTATTGCGTTTACAGCCGAGTGCATTAGTAGAGCTCTTTACCGGTGATAATCACCGCTACCCCGCCGAAATAGTTGCGGTTACCAAGAAGGTAGTAACGGTAAAGGTGTTAGAACAGATTAGCGCAAATGTAGAATCGCCTCTAGCAATTCATTTAGCCCAAGGCATCTCCAAAGGCGATCGTATGGATTTTGTGCTGCAAAAATCGGTGGAGCTTGGAGTGCATAGCATTACTCCGCTATTTACCGAACGCTGTAACGTGAAGCTAAATGCCGAACGCTTAGCGAAAAAGCAGGAACAGTGGCAAAAAATCGTGATCAGCGCCTGTGAGCAGTGCGGCCGCAATACGGTGCCGCAAGTAATGCCCGCTCTCACTCTTAACGAGTGGCTTAATACTCAACGGCAAGGCCTAACCCTTACTCTTGAGCCTACGGCGCAAGATAGTTTTAAACAATTACCGGCCCACAATACGTATCAATTACTGATTGGCCCCGAAGGTGGTTTTAGTGAGCATGAGGTGCAACTCACTCAGCAGCACCATTGCCACCCTGTGCAATTGGGCCCACGCGTGTTACGTACAGAAACTGCAGCACTTGCAGCCATTACTGCGTTACAATCTAATTTTGGCGATCTCGCCTAAACCTGTTCTGGGAGTTTTTTTATGCTTCGTGTTGCTATCGTGATGGACCCGATCCAAACCGTAAAAACCTATAAAGACACCAGCTTCCGCATTGCCCTAGAAGCGCAAGCGCGTGGTTATGAGCTGTTGTATTTAGAGCTAGCCGATATGTTTATCGAACAAGGTACGGCAATGGCGCGAGTGCAGCCGCTAAAGGTAACCGATCGTGAGCAAGATTTTTATCAACTAGGCACGGCCGAAATTGTAGCAATGGGCGAGCTTGATGTGATCTTCATGCGTAAAGATCCGCCTTTTGATATTGAATTTGTGTACGCCACCCATATGTTAGATTTAGCAGCGCGAGATGGTGCGTTAGTGGTAAACCGCCCACAAAGCCTGCGTGATTGTAGCGAAAAGTTGTTTACCGCTTGGTTCCCAGATTTAATTCCCGCAACATTGGTTAGCCGCAGCGCCGAGCAGATTCGAGCCTTCCACAGCAAGCACAAAGACATTATTTTAAAGCCATTAGATGGCATGGGCGGTGCGTCAATTTTCCGGGTTGATGAAAGCGGCAGTAATCTTGGCGTAATTATTGAAACCCTTACCGCACTTGGTAATCGCTTTGCCATGGCGCAGGAATATTTACCCGCGATCAAAGATGGTGATAAGCGTATTTTAATCATTAACGGCGAGCCGGTACCTTACTCATTAGCGCGCGTTCCCTCGGCAGGCGAAACACGAGGTAATTTAGCGGCCGGTGGTACTGGTAGGCCACAGCCCTTGAGCGATAGTGATTTCGCCTTGGCCAATGCGGTAGGCCCGGTATTGAAAGAAAAAGGTTTGTACTTAGTAGGGCTTGATGTAATTGGAGATCGCATTACCGAAATTAATGTAACCAGCCCTACCTGTATGCGTGAAATTGAAAATGCCTATGGCCTGAATATTGCCGGGCAGCTATTCGATGCTGTTGTGGCAGATCTTGAGGCAACGCGGCGCTAACACATGCCGCGCGGTTGCTAGTAGATACGAAGCCAATAACGAATGCCCAAGGGCAACATGAGGAGTAAACATGGCTGATGAAAAGCATAATTCAGAATTAAGCGAAGAGTTAAGCGAAGAGTTAAGCGAGGAAACAGGCGAGTTTCAAAGCTTTGCCAACCACTTTTTGATTGCGATGCCAGGCTTAGACGACCCGTTTTTTCATCACACCGTTACCTATGTGTGCGAGCACAATGAAGACGGAGCGATGGGCTTAATTATTAATCAGCCAATTGGCATGACCGTTGCCAGTCTGCTAGAGCAGATTGATGTAGAAATAACGCATAATCGTAATTTCGACGACCTGCAGGTACTTACCGGCGGCCCAGTAGCAACCGACCGTGGCTTCGTTCTACACCCACCGCAAGAAGGATGGCGGAGTAGCTTGCAATTAAGTAGCGAAATCATGATCACTACATCACGCGATATTCTGGAAGCGCTGGGTTCCGATCGAGCACCACAGAAATTCTTACTCACCCTTGGGTATGCGGGTTGGGAAGCTGGCCAGTTGGAAGAAGAACTTGCCGACAATAGCTGGCTCACTATACCGGCCGATGCCAATTTAATGTTTACTACGCCTACCGCTGAGCGATGGGGTAAGGCTGCCGAAAGCTTAGGCTTTGAAATTGGCCAATTATCAAGCCAAGCTGGCCACGCGTAACAAGGAAGAGCATGAGCATTCTCGCTTTCGATTTTGGCACTAAAAGTATTGGTGTTGCCGTAGGTTCGGCCTTTACTGGCACCGCCTCGCCTTTGCCCGCTATCGCTGCTAAAGAAGGGATTCCCAATTGGCAAACGCTCGAAAAGCTAATTAAAGAATGGCAGCCCGAATATTGTGTGGTGGGCTTGCCCTTGAATATGGATGGCAGCGAACAACCGCTTACAGATCTCGCCCGCAAGTTTGCCAACCGTTTGCATGGCCGCTTTGGCGTGCAAATTAAGCTACAAGACGAGCGCCTTACTACGGCCAGTGTGCGCGAAGAGCTGTTCGCCCGTGGCGGCTTTCGCGAGCTAACAAAAGGCCGCGTTGATAGCGCCGCGGCCTGTACTATTTTAGAAGACCATTTCAGTGCGCAAGCCTAGTGCTCAATAGATAGTGCTACAAGTTTTCCTCTGCATATTGCGCCAGCCCCGAACGCACCACGCCATTTAAGTTCATCGTAGAACCGCCATAGTAATTTTTAAAGCGCTCCACAATAAAGGTAAGGCCTGAAGTAACCGCCGTTAAATAATAGCTGTCGATTTGTGCCAAATTACCTGAACAAATAATTTTTGTGCCTGCGCCACAGCGCGTAATTATAGTTTTTAGTTGTCCGGCAGTTAGGTTTTGCGCCTCATCGAGAATCACGATGGCATTTTGAATGCTGCGCCCACGCATAAAGTTCAGTGATTTAAATTGAATGTTGGCTTTCTTGATAATGAAATCAAGGCTTGATTCCATGTTCTCATCATTCTTATGCAGCACTTCCAATGAATCGGTAATGGCGGCTAACCAAGGCGCCATTTTTTCTTCTTCCGTGCCCGGTAAAAAGCCGATCGATTCGGCAATTTCAGGGGTGTTGCGCGTAACGATGATTTTTTCATACATGCCTTTTTCCACGATTTGCTCAAGTGCCGTAGCCAGCGCTAATAAGGTTTTACCACAGCCTGCGGGGCCTGTAAGTATCACTAAATCTTGGCTGGCATCTAGCAATGCATGCATACCCATGGCTTGGTAAATATTCTTTGGGCTAATACCCCATGCGCGTTGGCTCATTAGCCGTTCACGGCCAAGATCCAGAATTTTCACATGGCTATCAGTAAAGCTTTCTACCCGCGCGGCAAACTTTTCTGTTTCATCGAGTAAATATTCATTTGGATACACGGTAGGAAACACATCTCGAGCAATAAAGTGATAAGTATCGCGGCCATCTTGCTCGGATTTTACTTCGCCTACGGTGTCCCAAAAATCCCCCTCAAATTGATAAAAGCCTTTCGCGAGTAGGCGAATATCATCAATGAGCTGATCGGTGCGGTAATCTTCTACCAACTTCACCCCAGCGCCTTTCGCTTTCAAGCGCATATTGATGTCTTTGGTAACCAACACCACTTTTTGTGGCGCCTTACTCGCCTGCAGCTGCAATGCGGTTTGAATAATGCGGTGATCATTCTCATTCAACGATAGCGCCGATTCAGTTTGCTGCAGTTGGAAATCAGGAAAAATAGATAAATGCCCTTCGGCTTGATGCTCACCACTAATACGCGTGAGTGGCACGCCCGCGGAAATTTGCTCCGGTGTGGCTTCGTGTAATGCTTCCTCTAATGAACGAATGGCTACCCGTGCATCACGGCTAACATCTTTTTGGCGATCTTTAATATGATCGAGCTCTTCGAGCACCACCATCGGTATAACAACGTTATGTTCTTGAAAATTAAGAAAGGCGAGCGGTTCATGCAGTAAAATATTGGTATCAAGTACGTAGTATTTAATATCGGTTTGCGCAGGAGCTGATGCTGTATCCGGCTTATTTTTCGCCATATTAAGCGCCTCATTTGTTGTTGTTGTCACCTTAAGCTTAGCCTATGAACATGAACCTGCTATTACCAAATGAAGTTTTTTTGCTAATTTTTTCTAGCGCGCATTTCTGCTATGCTTGCCGCCGTTTTCACTAATTTGAACCTACTCATGTTGATCTATAATCCACCGCAACAGCCCTATCTCGAATTTATCTATCGCGATGATAATTTGCTCGTACTGCACAAGCATGCAGGGCTACTTACGGTTCCCGGCAAAGCTTTAGAGCACAAAGATAGCCTGGAACTGCGAGTACGCAGAGTGCTGCCGGAAGCGCGCATTGTGCATCGGTTGGATATGGCCACATCTGGGTTGCTGTTAATGGCGTTAAACAAGCCAACTCAGGGTGAGCTGGGGAAACAGTTTGAACAGCGGTTGGTGAAAAAACAATATCGCGCACGAGTAGCCGGTAGTGTTAACAATGCTTCTGGAAGTATTGATTTACCACTGCGCTGTGATTGGCCAAACCGACCAAAACAAATGGTATGCCATGAACAAGGAAAGCCATCGCTTACTCATTATGAGCGGGTGTCTATAAGTACCGATTCTGCAACACAATCCATTAACGAATCGATACAGTGGAGTGAGGTATTGCTTACCCCTATAACCGGGCGTTCGCACCAATTACGCGTGCACATGCAACAACTTGGCCATCCTATTTTGGGTGATCGCCTATATGGAACGCCGGCAATCACTGCCGCAACCCCGCGCTTAATGCTGCATGCCGAATACCTTGCGTTTACGCATCCAAGTACCGGCGAGCCTATGGAGTTCTTCCTACCCGCGCAATTTTAATACACGGCCCACCTAGGCAGCCGCAAAGCAGTAGTAAGCAGGTTAATCTGCCGAGCTTAGCTGCGCATTAAGTTCGCTGAGCCGCTCAGGGGTGCCAATATCTGCCCAGCTTCCTTGGTGGTGTTCGCCTGTTACCGCATGGCGCTGCATAGCCGCACTTAGAAATGGCCGTAATTTTAAGAAACCACCTTCTGAGCCATAAAATAATTGTGGATGCAGCACACTCATGCCACTAAACGTGAGCCCGGGGGCATCTACTACCCCCGTATCCCTTAGCGTGAAATCGCCCTGAGGATGGTGAATCGGGTTATTTACCAACACCAAGTGCGCCAATATGTGCGGCATGGCTGCCATTTCGGTAACCTTGGTAAGCAATCTGGAATAGGCGAAATCACTCCAAATATCACCATTTACTACAATGAACGGCTGATCTTGAAAGTAAGGTAATGCGTGCATAATACCCCCGGCCGTTTCTAAGCCACCTGCCGGTTCCGGCGACCACTGAATGCGCACGCCCCACTTCTCGCCATTGCCCAACTGCTGCTGTAATTGCTCACCTAGCCAAGCTGTATTCACCACAATATCGGTAACACCTGCCGCTGCGAGCTTTTCGATATGCCAAACGATCAGCGGCTTACCTGCCAAGGTTAATAACGGTTTTGGGGTATGATCGGTAAGTGGCCGCATACGCTCACCACGGCCCGCAGCAAGAATCATGGCTTGTTTGCGGATGCCTGTATCCACTGGCCTTGTATCCACTGGCATGGCTGAATTCATCGCTTAGCTCTCCACGTTCTGCGCGGCAATTGCAGGCAATATTTTATCTGTAAGTAACTGCTGATACTCGGCAAACTCTGCGTATTGGCTAGCAACGTTCTGCAAATATGCCACTGTGGTAGGAATATCAGCTAAATATCCGGCTTTATCATCTCGATGATACAAGCGCGCAAAAATCCCTGCTGCTTTGGTATGCCGCTGAAGGCCCATCAAATCAAACCAACGTTGCCATTGCTCGGCACTCGTACTGACTGGTAACAACTGCTCATGCAAACACAGTTCGTAAGCGGTATTGCACAATGTGTGCAACTGTTCAGCCGGCAACACTCGATAGCAATCACGTAGCAGCGACACCACATCGTAGGTAATTGGGCCTACTACTGCATCTTGGAAATCAATCACGCCAAGTGCTTCGGCGCTATCGCCCAACATCATCAGATTTCTAGAATGGTAATCACGATGCACCCCCACTTGCGGTTGCAGTAATGCATTCTGAATCAACACCTCACTAAATTTTTGCCACATATGTTCTTCTGTTGGCGTTAGCTTTAACTGCAAATGGGTGCTTAACAACCAATCACGGAACAAGCTATTTTCACGCTCTAGCAATGCTCGATCATAGGGTGGTAACGTACCTTGGCGATGCGCTTTCACCCGCATAATCGCTGGCAAGCTCTGAATCGCCGCATTGTATAGTTCAACGGCGTTAGCACTTTGCTCGGCAGCAGAAAAAAACAACTGATCGCCAAAATCCTCTTGCAGCATGGCGCCCAATTTAGGGTTACTCGCCAACACTTTCGGTACTCGCACACCTGCTTTTGCATAGGCAAGCGCAATCGATACAAAAGGTTCGAGTGATTCTGGCGGTGGTGCATCTACCAACACATAAGTTACACACCGCAACTTCGTTGTGAGCGTTACGCGAAAGTAACGACGAAAGCTGGCATCGCCTGCAAGCGTTGCAATCTTCAGGTTACGAGTGTGAATAGTGGTGCCGTGAATGGTACTTAATGCCTTGGCAACCCAAGTTGCCAGTTGCACGATTCGTTCATTTACCACAGGAGATTTCCTTTGCAGTTCAATTTTTCATAATGAATTCGGTAATTGTGCATCTTAGCAAATAGCCCGCAGAAGGAAATTGCTTTATTATGTTGCTCTTGCACGAACAACCAAGATAGAAATAACGGGATTCATGATTTCAACGGCGCACTCAACAACATTAAAATCGCTTCGCCTTAGCATTGTTGCTGCTGCTTGCTCAGTAGCCATGAGCACGCCAGCTGTTGGCCAAAATAATGATTCTGTGCCAGCGCCTCAACCGGCTTTACCGGAAATAAACGCTTGCCACGTTGTGCCTACCTGGGTAACCAATATGCCGCTGCGCGAACAAAGCATACGCGGTAGCGAGCTTGCCGTAGATGATATTTTAGTGCGCGCCGACGAAACCCATATTGAAGCCAACCGCTTTGCTGAGTTTCGGGGCAACGTATTCTTTTTACAAGGTGATCAGCGGCTAACCACGCAAAGTGCAAGTTTTGATCAACTTACCAACCAGTTTACTGCCAGCGGCGGGCTTACCTATTCCGATGGCTATATTGCCGTGCGCGCTGCCGATATTGCCGCCGATAGCCTATCGCAAAGTGCAAGCATCTTGGATAGCGAATATTACTTAATTCCCAACGCGGCCTTTGGCACCGCCGGCCGCATTAATATCAATGCTAGCGAAGGCGAGCGCGTTGTTTCCTTGCATGATGGCACCTTTACCACTTGCCCTGGAGATCGCCCAGCATGGTTGATTAAAGCAGCGCAAATTGATGTAGGTGAGGAAGATAATTGGGGTGTTGCACACCACGCTCAATTCCGTATTTTTAATGTGCCCGTGCTTTATGTACCGCGCTTTTCATTTCCTCTAAACGACGAGCGCAAATCAGGCTTTTTATATCCTACCGTGCGTAGCTCGGCCCGCAACGGCGCAGAACTGGAAGTGCCCTACTATATTAATCTTGCCGAGAACTATGATTTAACCTTTACCCCGCGCTTTATGAGCCGCCGCGGTATCATGGCGAACACTGAGATACGCTACCTGAGTGAGCAGCACGAAGTAGACGTAACCTTCGAACTACTGGCGAATGATAACGAAAGTAATAACAATAACAGCCGTTCGTTTTGGCGGGTTGAAAATGTAAGTAGTTTTAATGAGCGCTGGAGTGGTTACATTGATATAGCCCAAGTAAGTGATAGTGCTTATATCAATGATTTTGGTAGTGATTTCTTTAATCGTGCAGATCCGCACTTATATCGCCGTGGGCAAGTTGATTACAATAATGGTGCTACACGCGCGCAAATTCAGTTTGAAGATTTTCAAATGCTTGGCCCCTACCGTGCGCCTTATCGCACTTTGCCGCGGGCAAGCGTATGGCACGATCAAGCTCTGGCAAGTAATTTGCGCCTGAAAATGTTTTCCGAATTCAGCCATTTCCGCAATCCTAACGATGCCGATGATAGCGCCACTCGATGGCATGCGGAACCTACACTAAGTTATGAAGTGGTGCGCCCTGCTTGGGATTGGCAGGCTGATTTAAGTTATATGCTTACGCACTTTGAACAAACTGAAGATGCTACTCGAGCAGCTTCGGTAACACGCTACCTGCCCCAGTTCCGCTGGCATGGTAGAATTCACCTAGAGCGCGCATTTAATAGTGGCCGCGGGTTACAAACTTTAACGCCACAAGTGCAATATTTGTATGTGCCGCAGCAAGACCAAACGCAAATCGGTATTTACGATACCATTCTTATGCAAGATGATTATCACAGCTTGTTTAGACCCCGCCGTTTCTCTGGGTTAGATCGCATTGCTGATGCCCACCAAGTTACCTTGGGTGCAACTACTAGTTTTTTTGATAATAACGCTGAGGAACTTCTGCGCTTTAGCTTAGGTCAGATAATCTACCTTGATGAGAGCCAAACCCAATTGTTCGATGAAACGAGCAGAGTAACTGCGAGTAATTCTGAGATTGCGGCAGAGCTCGATTTTCAACTTAGCACGCGCTGGTATGTAAGTTCAGCCATGCAATACGATACCGATATTAGTTCGGTACGCAAAAGTAGAGTTGCGGTTGAGTATCGTAAAGATGAGGGGAACTTGATACAGTTAAACCATCGTAGAGTGCGCAGTTTAGTAGGTACCGATGAAGAAGTTGAACAAGTAGGTTTAATCGCCGCTTGGAAACTCTCTGACAATTGGTCGGTAGCGAGCCATTGGTACTCAGATTTGCGCACCAACCGAACGATGGATGCGTTGGTTGGATTGCAATATGATAATTGTTGTTGGTCGATGCAAGTAAGTGCGTATCGACGGGTAAATAGAAATTATGATTTAACCTTTGCTGATGGCCCGTTACCAGCAGCAGATTTTGATAATGGCATTAGCGTTCAATTCATACTCACAGGATTGAGCAATAGTGCTAGCGGCATGATGAATATGCTGCAACAGGGGATCTTCGGGTACCGTAGACCGTTTTATTTAAGTAATTAATTGGAAGCTTTATGAGAAAAATTACAGCCTTGGCTTTTGGTGTTGTTGCCATGCTGGCCAGCACTATGGCGTACGCAGAAACTCTTCTTGACCGCGTTGCTATCGTGGTAAATGAACAAGTTATTCTCGAAAGCGAGCTCAACGAGCTAATCGAGAACGTGCGCACAGAAGTGCGTAACAGTAGCGGCACTATGCCTTCCGATACCGCGTTAAAAACCCAAGCAGCAGAACGCTTAATTCTGCAGAAGCTGCAAATGCAAATGGCGGAGCGAATGGGTATTCGTATTGATGATGCTTACTTGGATCAAGCCATTGCCAGTATCGCCAATGAAAACAACATGCCAGTAGATGCGCTACGCCAAGAAGTAACTCGCGAAGGCGCAAGTTGGGCAGAATATCGCGAAGAAATTCGTAAACAAATCGTGATGTCGGAAGTGCAGCGTGCAAGCATTCAGCGCCGTATTTATATGAGCCCTCAAGAAATTAATTTATTAGCTGACATTATTTCTCAACAAGGCGATCAAAATACTGAATATCGCGTTGCTCATATCTTGGTAAGTTTACAAGATGAAGAGGGCAATACCGATGAGCCTGCAGCGCGCCAACGTGCCGAGCGTGTGCTCGAGTTAGCTCGTGCTGGTGACGATTTCGGCCAATTAGCCATTACCGCTTCCAGTGCGCAAAACGCGCTTGAAGGTGGTGATATGGGGTGGATGACCATCAACTCAATGCCAACTTTGTTTGCTAGTGCATTGGAAAACCAAGAAAAAGGCCATGTTGCGGGTTTATTGCGCAGCGGCTTGGGCTACCACATTTTGAAAATTCAAGATGTACGTGGTGCACAACAAGCTACCAATGAGGAAGTGTTAGCACGCCATATTCTTATTCGCCCTTCGGTGATTTTATCGGAAAATCGTGCCCAACAAATGCTGCAAGAATTTCGTGAGCAAGTAATTGCGGGCGAGAAATCTTTTGGCGAATTAGCCCGTGAGCACTCAGCAGATCCTGGCTCCGCAACAGAAAACGGCGTTCTGCAATGGGCAGTACCAGATATTTACGTTCCCGAGTTCCGTGATCGCGTTCGCCAACTCGATTTGAATGTAATTTCCGAACCTTTCCGTACTACCCATGGTTGGCATATTGTTGAAGTGCTTGAGCGCAGACAGCAAGATGTTACTGAGCAACGTTTACTGGAACAAGCGCAACAAATATTGTACAGCCGTAAGTTCCAAGAAGAACTCGATGTTTGGTTACAGGAATTGCGTGATAATGCCTTCGTGGATATTCGCACCTAAATGACCTTGCGCATCGCAGTAACCCCTGGGGAACCAGCGGGCATTGGCCCAGATTTAATCATTACACTTGCTCAGCAGCCTTGGCCTGCTGAGCTTGTTGTTTGTGCCGATGGAGAATTATTAGCGGAGCGCGCCAAGCAACTCGGCTTACCACTGCAACTCCTGCCGTATCGCCCCGATCAAGCACCACAATCTCAGCAAGCGGGTACGCTTACGCTATGCAATATTCCATTACGAGAGCCTGCAGTAGCGGGAACCCTTAATGAAGCGAATGGAGCGTATGTAATTGATACTCTGCAACGTGCCAGCCAAGGCAATATTAATGGCGAGTTTGCCGCAGTGGTTACCGGCCCGGTACACAAAGGGATAATTAACCAAGCTGGTATTGCGTTTAGTGGCCACACTGAATATTTTGCTCAGCAAGCAAACTGCAAAGATGTAGTAATGCTGCTAGCAACAGAGGGGTTGCGTGTGGCGCTAGTAACCACCCACATTCCACTTGCGTACGTATCACGAGCAATTACTCCCGATCGCTTGAGCCAAGTAATTCATATTTTGCATCATGATTTGGTGCACAAGTTCGGCCTCGATAATCCGCGCATTTTAGTATGTGGCTTAAATCCACATGCGGGCGAAGGTGGCCATTTGGGCTATGAAGAGATTGATGTTATTACTCCTACGCTTAATCTCTTGCGTGATCAAAATGGTTACAATCTCTCGGAACCATTGCCGGCAGATACCATTTTTCAACCGAAGTACCTAGAGAATGCCGACGTGGTATTAGCCATGTACCACGACCAAGGCCTACCCGTGCTAAAATATAAGGGTTTTGGTGCAGCTGTGAACATTACCCTTGGCTTGCCCTTCGTAAGAACCTCGGTAGATCATGGTACCGCGCTTGATTTAGCCGGATTAGGTAATGCCGATAGCGGCAGTTTCAAGATTGCGCTTGAGCAAGCAATTCATATGGCCAGCCAGCAACTCGAACATGCCTAAACCAAACACTAGTACAAATACGTTAAGCGCTGCTAGCATCGTTATTAATTCGCACATATCAGTTAGGAATACCAACACCGCATGAGTAAAGCTCTCGATGGGCACCGCGCCCGTAAACGATTTGGCCAGAACTTCTTACAAGATGAGATGATTATTGATGCAATTGTTACCGCAATTGCACCACAACCGGGTGACCCTATCGTGGAAATTGGCCCCGGATTAGCTGCGCTAACTCGGCCGGTAGCAGACCGCGCTGGCCATCTACATGTAGTAGAGTTAGATCGTGATTTGGCTGCTCGTTTAGAAAATGCTCCGGAATTTGCTGGCAAGCTTACCGTGCACCGTGCCGATGCATTGAAATATGATTTCGCGGCCTTATCGGCAGAGCTAGGGAAGCCACTCCGTGTATTTGGTAACTTGCCGTATAACATTTCTACACCGCTAATTTTCCATTTGCTGAGCCACTTGAATTGCATTAGCGATATGCATTTCATGCTGCAAAAAGAAGTGGTTGAGCGTATGGCGGCCGAGCCAGGTAGCAAAGCTTTTGGCCGCTTAACCGTAATGATTCAGCAAGCCTGTAAAGTTATTCCGGTGATTGAAGTACCACCTGAAGCCTTTAACCCTGCACCCAAAGTAGACTCTGCAGTTGTGCGCCTGGAGCCCTACAGCGAATCACCATGGCCGGTAATCGATCGCGCCATGCTTAACCATGTTTGCCATACTGCGTTTCACCAACGCCGTAAAACCATGCGCAATAACATGAAAGAGCTCATGTCTGCTGAGGAGCTTGAGGAATTAGGTATTAACCCAACCGTACGCCCAGAAACACTGCACGTAGCCGATATCGTAAAAATGGC